>NZ_JBEYWE010000009.1:0-275670 GCF_040644295.1 Streptomyces sp. NPDC047000 | reverse complement strand
GGTTCGGCGGGAGGCCGCGCGGAACAGGACTCGCCCTCACGGCGAGCACCTCGCCGCGCGGCCGACCCAACGGCCTGGCTCGCCGGCTGCCGCCGCCTGCACCGCCGCTACGAACGCAAGGCCGAACACTTCCTCGCCTTCGCCGGCATCGCCTGTACCCTCATCTGCTACCGCAGACTCACCAAATGAGATGATTTCTTAGTAGTTGTCTGTTGTACGGTTCACCCATGCCAGTGCCAGAAGCAGCCTCCGTCCCGGCGGCGGACGCCCCCTCCGCCGCGGTCGTCCCGGCCGCCCGGGCCGCGATCGGTGACAGCGAGTTCGACCGCGACACGCGGCTCACCCCGCGCGAGCCCGGCGTCTACGGCATCGACCTCTCCGCGGGCTGGACGATCGTCAACGCCGTCAACGGCGGCTACCTCCTCGCCGTGCTCGGCCGGGCCCTCGCGGACGCCCTGCCGCACCCCGACCCCTTCACCGTCTCCGCGCACTACCTCACCGCCTCCCGGCCGGGTCCGGCGGTCGTGCGCACCGAGACCGTACGCACCGGCCGCACCCTCTCCACCGGCCAGGCCTCGCTCCTCCAGTACGACGAGCACGGCGAGGAGGTCGAACGCATCCGCGTCCTCGCCTCCTACGGCGACCTCGACGGCCTCCCCGACGACATCCGCACCACGGCGCTCCCGCCGCGGATACCGCCGCTGGAACAGTGCCTCGGCCCGCAGCCCTTGCCCGGTGCCCGTCCGCAGGACGGTGCACGACCGCAGGCCGATGCACGACCGCCGTCCGACGTGCGGCCGCCGTCCGGGGGTTCCGGTCCGATGCCCGGCAGTTCGGCCCTCACCGCCCGGCTGAGGATCCGGCTGGACCCCGCCACGGTGGGCTGGGCCCTCGGCGCGCCGTCCGGCAAGGGCGAGATGCGGGCCTGGTTCGACCTCGCCGACGGCCGTGACCACGACCCGCTCTCCCTGCTGCTGGCGGTGGACGCCCTGCCGCCCACGGCGTTCGAACTCGGCCTGACCGGCTGGGTGCCGACGGTCGAGCTGACCGTGCACGTCCGCTCCCGCCCGGCGCCCGGCCCGCTGCGCGTCTCGGTCACCACCCGCAACCTGGCGGGCGGCTTCCTGGAGGAGGACGCCGAGGTCTGGGACAGCGCCGACCGGCTGGTCGCCCAGTCCCGGCAGCTCGCACGGGTGCGGCTGGGCTGAGGGTCCGCGGCTTTGCGCGCCGTCTTGGGGCGCGCTTTGCCCGACTCACAGGCTGGGGACAGGGCAGGCCCAAGTCCGGCCTATCCGCCGCTGATGGGGTGTGACTTCTTCAGGAAATCCTCATCTGCCTTGGAGTTGTCCCTCATGAAGCGTGTACGCCTCGCCCCCGCCGTGGCTCTGCTGGCCCTGTCGCCGCTGCTGCTCACGGCCTGCGGTTCGAGCGACTCGGCGTCCTCGTCCTCCGGCGGCGGCAGCTCCGCTCAGCAGTCGTGCTCGCCGCCGTCGGGAATGCCCAGCGGGATGCCGACGGGGAAGGCGTCGGGGCGGGCCGGCGGCGCGCCGTCCGGGATGCCGTCGGGGGCTCCTTCGGGCAAGGCGTCCGGGATGCCGTCGGGCATGCCGAGCGGCGGTCCCGGCGGCCAGGGCGGTCCCGGCGGGGGACAGGGCAACGGCTGCGGCGGCCCCGGGGGCGGCGGACAGGGCGCGCAGGGCTGAACCCCGCACGCGGTGAACTCCGCACGCGGGCGGGGCGGTGGGATGCGCCGGCATCCTGCCGCCCCGCCTCGCGTCCTCAGTCCAGCCAGTGCTCCCGGCCGATGGTGACCAGTCGCAGCCGGCGGGTGGCCAGGCGCACCACTCGCAAGCGTTCGCCGGCCGTGGCCCCGGACTCCTGGGTCTCCAGGAGGAGGGAGGCCGTCATCAGCATCTGGTCCACATACAACTGGGCGAGCATCAGCAGGTCGTCGTCGCTCCAGCCCGCCGCCTCGGGATCCCCGGCGAGTTCGTCCCGCACCTCGGCGGCGAACCGCTCCAGCTGCTCCCGGATGGCCTCGCGCACCGGACGTACCCCGCCGTGCCGTTCCCGGGCGATGAAGCGGACGTGCTGGGGATGGGTGTCCACGTGCCGGGCCGTCAACTCGATCGCGCGGGCGATGCGTTCGTCGCTGCCGTCCGCCGAGGAGACCGCCGTGCGCATCAGCGGGTGCAGACTGCCGAGCGCCTCGTCGACCAGGGCGACACCGAGATCCTCGGTGGAGCGGAAGTGCCGGTAGAAGGCGGTCGGGGCGACCCCGACCGCCCGGGTGACCTCCCGCAGCCCCAGACTGCTCAGGCTCTGCCCCTCCAGCAGTCCGAGTGCGGCGTCCAGCAGCGCCTGACGGGTCTTCTGCTTCTGTGCCTGCCGGATGCCGGGAGTGTGACTCATGCCATCCAGTCAACAACTGTTCTCCCGGTGGGGAAAGCCGGATGCGCGCTAGACTCATAAGTCAGTGAACAAGTGTTACTTCAACCGTTCACCGGGAACGTGAGTACTGAGCACTTCGGAACCTCACGGAGGGGGAGACCGATCCCATGCTGTTCCTCGTCGCCGCGCTGATGCTGTTCGGTGTCGTCCTGGGCACCGTCGCGCATGTGCCGCTGACCGTGAGTGCCGCCGGGGCCGCCGTGATCGCCGTCTGGCTCGGCGTCTTCGCGCTCCGCGAGCACCGTGCCCGCCGTCGCCGCACCCCGGTCGGCTGACCGGCCGCCCGCGCCGCCGCGCCGTCCAGCCGGCCAACCGTCCATCGATCCGGTCGTCCATCGATCCGGTCGTACCGATCCCGGGAGCTGATCTCGATGCACCTGACCGCACCTGCCGCGGGCCGCACCGACACCCGTAGCCGTGGCCGTACGGGACTCCGCGACGCCGACGGCATGGCCGTCGCGTCCTTCGTCCTGGGCCTCCTCGGCCTGCTCGTCCTGAACCTGTTCCTCGGCCCGGTCGCCATCGCCCTGGCGTCCGTCGCCCTGTGGCGCGGCACGGAGCGGCGCGGCCGGGCGTACCTGGGCCTCGGCCTGGGCGTGGCCGATCTGGCGGTCCTGCTGCTCACCATGCAGATGTCCGGCACGGTGTCCTGGAACCTCTGACGGCCCCGCGGGGCGCACTTCGGCCGGGCCTGGTCTCAGGACCGGCGACCCGGGCGCCGTAGAATCGGCCCCACCATGGCTTACCTCGACCACGCCGCGACCACGCCGATGCTCCCGGAGGCGGCAGAGGCCCTGACCGCCGCGCTGAGCGTCACCGGCAACGCCTCCTCCCTCCACGCATCCGGCCGCAGGGCCCGCCGTACGGTGGAGGAGTCCCGCGAGACGCTCGCCGAGGCCCTCGGCGCCCGCCCCAGCGAGGTCGTCTACACCTCCGGCGGCACCGAGGCCGACAACCTCGCCGTCAAGGGCCTGTACTGGTCACGCCGGGACGCCGACCCGCGCCGCACCCGGGTGCTGGCCAGTCCCGTCGAGCACCACGCGGTCCTGGACGCCGTCCACTGGCTCGGCGAGCACGAGGGCGCCACCGTCGAACACCTCCCCGTGGACGGCTACGGGCGCGTCCGCCCGGAGACCCTGCGCGAGGCCATCGCCCGCAATCCGGCCGATGTGGCCCTGGTGACGGTGATGTGGGCCAACAACGAGATCGGCACGCTGCTGCCGGTGCGTGAACTGGCCGACGTGGCAGCCGAGTTCGACATCCCGATGCACGCCGACGCGGTGCAGGCGGTGGGGCAGGTGCCGGTCGACTTCGGCGGGTCGGGGCTTGCCGCGATGACGGTGTCCGGCCACAAGATAGGGGGGCCCTACGGCATCGGGGCGCTGCTCCTCGGCCGGTCCTGGACCCCGGTGCCGGTGCTGCACGGGGGCGGGCAGGAACGGCACGTCCGCTCCGGCACCCTCGACGTCCCGGCGATCGCGTCCTTCGCGGTGGCCGCCCGGCACGCCACCGGGCACCACGAGGCGTTCGCCCGCGAGATCGGCGCCCTGCGCGACGACCTGATCGAGGCCGTCCGTACGGCGGTGCCGGACGCGATCCTGGGCGGCGACCCGGTGAACCGCCTTCCGGCGAACGCCCACTTCAGCTTCCCCGGCTGCGAGGGGGACTCCCTGCTCCTGCTCCTGGACGCGGCCGGCATCGAGTGCTCCACCGGCTCGGCCTGCACCGCCGGCGTCGCCCAGCCCAGCCATGTCCTGCTGGCCACCGGCAGCTCCCCGGAACTGGCCCGCGGCACCCTGCGCTTCTCCCTCGGCCACACCTCCACGCCGGCGGACGTGGAGGCGGTGGCGAAGGCGATCGGCCCGGCGGTGGAACGGGCGAGGGCCGCCGGGCTGACCTGAGCCTGCCCGGCTGCGTCAGCTGTCGGTGACCATGAGGGACGCCATCATGCCCTCGTCCTCGTGCTGCAGCAGATGGCAGTGGAGCATGTACATGTAGGTGTCGTCGGCGAAGTCGGTGAACTCCATCGCGATCTTGATCGTGCCGCCGCCGACCACCTCGAAGGTGTCGTACCAGCCGAGTTCGACGCCGGTCGGGTCCGCGCCGTTGATCGACACGAGCTGGAACGGCACGTCGTGCAGATGGAAGGAATGCTCCAGCTGCGTGCTGTTCTTGACCGTCCAGATCTCCTTGGCGCCGAGGGTCGTGCTGATCATGGCCATGGACGCCATGCTGGTCCCGGCCGAGCCGTTGATCAGCATGGTGGTGCCGCTCTGCCCGAGGGTGATGGTGCGGGCGGTGAAGGCGGAGGTGTCGTACCGGTCGATCGTCTGAAGGGCGCTCGGCAGGTCGTCCGGTGTGTCGCTGCCGCTCGCGGTGACGGTGAGGAAGTCGTAGGTGCCGCTGCCGCCGCGCACCCAGCCGGTGGTGATGACGGCCTGGAGGGTGACGTCGTCGGAGAGGTCCATGACGATCTCGGCGCGGGCGCCGGCCACCAGCCGTACGGACGTCACCTCGGCGGGTGCGGCGAGATAGCCCTGGTCGGTGGCGATCTGCGTCATCGTGCCGCCGTCGCTGCGCTGGACGGTGATGATGTCGGAGGGGGAGGCGTTGAGCAGCCGGAAACGGGTGCGGGTCCTGGTCGCCTCGAAGGTGAGGGTGGTGCCGTCGACGTTGGTGCCGTTGCAGAGCACGGGGAAGCTCAGGCCACTGCTGAGGTAGCCGGTGAGGTTGTACTTGATGTCGCCGGCGCTGTCGGTGGCCAGGCACTGGAGGATGAGCGGGATGTCGTCGACGCCGTACTCGTGGGGCAGGGCGTCGGAGGTATCGGTGGAGTCCTCCACGATGATCATCCCGGCCAGGCCGTGGGTCGCCTGCTCGGCGGTGGTGCCGAGGGCGTGGGGGTGGTACCAGAGGGTCTTGGCCTCGTCCTTCACCTCGAAGGCGGGGGACCAGGTGGCCCCGTCGGAGAACGCGAGCTGAGGGCCGCCGTCCATCTTGGCGGGGACATGGGCGCCGTGGAAGTGGACGGTGGTGTCCTCGCCGAGGCTGTTGGTGATGTCCAGTTTCACGGTGTCGCCGGTGGTCCACTTCAGGGTGGGGCCGAGGAACGCCTGGTTGTAGCCGGCGGTGCTGCTGGTGACGCCGCTGAGCACCGAGGCGGTGCCGGTCCTCGCCTCGAGGGTGAAGGTGGTGGTGCCGCCGGAGGCGGTGCCTTCGAGGAGGTCGGGGACGGGGAGGGTGCCGGTCGCCGCGGAGGCCTTGCGCGCGCCGTCGGTGAGTAACGCGAACGCCCCTCCGGCGGCGCCGACCGCGGCCAGTCCGGCACCGGCCATCCCGCCGAGGAACCTGCGCCGGTGCAGCCCCTTGTGCCGCTTTCCGCCGGTGCCGCTCGTGCCGCTGTCGGAGTGCTCGGGCTCTGTGAGGTGAGTCATAGCCCGGGATGTTCGACGTAAGGACTGTGTGAGGACTGGGGCCCACCTGGCAGCTCGCCGGGTGGGCTGTGCGCAGGCCATGAACGGAGACCTGGCCCAAGTCCCTTGTATATGGCAGGAGTTGACGACTCGCAGGTCAAGGACATGACACAGTGCAGGCCGGCCTCGCACAATGATGCGACGTGACGTGCGTCACGCACGGCTTACGCCGTTCGGACGAGCCGCATATACCGGTCCCAGTCCCAATGGGACCCCGGGTCGGTGTGATCGGTCCCCGGCACCTCCACATGCCCGACGACGTGCTCCCGGTCGACGGGTATGCCGTACCGCCGGCATATCGCGGCGGTGAGCCGCGCCGAGGCGGCGTACATCTCGTCGGTGAAGGACGAGGCGTGCTCGACGAACCCCTCGTGCTCGATCCCGACGCTGCGCAGGTTGTACCCCCAGTTCCCGGCGTGGTACGCCACGTCCGGCTCCCGGACCATCTGCGTGACGTGCCCGTCCTTACGGACGATGTAATGGGCGGCGGCCTCGTGCCCGGGGTCCTGGAACACCTTGACGGCGCTGCCGTAGGACCCCTGGGTCACATGGACGACGACGCGGTCGATGACGTAGTCGGCGGGCCGGTCGGCCCGCATGAAGTTGGCGGAGGCGGCGGCGATCCAGTGCGCCCCGTCGTAGTCCACGGCACCGGCCACCCGGTCCTTCTCCGTCCACGGCAGCCGCCAGTACCACCGCGTCAGCCCGTCCCGGGCGAGCACCCCCGCCCCCACGACCCCCGCGGCGGCGCCCACCAGCACCGCCCGCCGCCCCACCCGCTGCCGCCTGCCCGCCCGCTCGGCCCGCTCCGCCACACCGCCCGCTTCCGCCCCCATGTGATCCACAACGGATACTCACGGGCCCCGGTTCCCGCGCCCCCGTACCCTGGAGGGGCTATGACTGAGACCCCGCAGCCCGCCCTTCCCTCCGGCGCCCGTCCGCTCCGCGTCCTCGCCGCCATGTCCGGCGGCGTGGACTCCGCCGTCGCCGCCGCGCGCGCGGCGGAAGCCGGCCATGACGTGACCGGCGTCCACCTGGCCCTCTCCGCGAACCCGCAGTCGTTCCGCACGGGTGCGCGGGGCTGCTGCACGATCGAGGACTCCCGCGACGCCCGCCGCGCCGCCGACGTGATCGGCATCCCGTTCTACGTCTGGGACCTCGCCGAGCGCTTCCGGGAGGACGTGGTCGAGGACTTCGTCGCCGAGTACGAGGCCGGCCGCACCCCCAACCCGTGCCTGCGCTGCAACGAGAAGATCAAGTTCGCCGCGCTGCTGGACAAGGCGCTGGCACTGGGCTTCGACGCGGTGTGCACCGGGCACTACGCGAAGATCGTCACCGTCCCCGACGGCGCCCGCGAGCTGCACCGTGCCTCCGACATGGCGAAGGACCAGTCGTACGTCCTGGGCGTCCTGGACGAGCGGCAACTCGCCCATGCGCTGTTCCCGCTCGGCGACACGGTCACGACGAAGGACGAGATCCGCGCGGAGGCCGAGCGCCGGGGCCTCGCGGTGGCGAAGAAGCCCGACTCGCACGACATCTGCTTCATCGCCGACGGCGACACCCAGGGCTTCCTCGCACAGCACCTCGGCCGGGCCGAGGGCGACATCGTCGACGAGACCGGCGCCAAGGTCGGCACGCACGAGGGCGCGTACGGCTTCACGATCGGCCAGCGCAAGGGCCTGCGCATCGGCACCCCGGCCGCCGACGGCAAGCCGCGCTACGTCCTGGACATCTCCCCGGTGTCCAACACCGTGACGGTGGGCCCGGCGTCGGCCCTGGACGTCACGGCCCTCACCGCGATCAAGCCCCGCTGGTGCGGCACGGCCCCGACGGCACCCGCCGCCTACACCGCCCAACTCCGGGCGCACGGCGGGGAGACCGAGGTGACGGCGGAGCCGGTGGGTGACTTGCTGGAGGTCCGCTTCGCGGCCCCGGTGCGCGGAGTGGCCCCCGGCCAGGCGATCGTCCTGTACGACGGCACACGGGTGGTGGGCTCGGCGACGATCGCGTCGACGGTGCGGGCGGGGGAAACGGCGCCGGTGGCTTGAGGCGGGGTCGGACCGTCAGGTGGCCAGACCGTCAGATGGCCAGATGGTCAGGTGGACTTGGGGCGGAAGCGGCTGAGGGTGACCTTGGCGCCCCAGTCGCCGGTGTCCACATCGATCACCTGTACGACGACGATGTCGCCGGTCGCCCGTGAGCGCAGGCAGAACCAGTTGCCGACAGGCACCTCGGGGAAGTGGACCTTGTCCGGTGCGGTGGCCGGACGGTGCTGCCCGATCCGCCGCGCGCACGTCACCGGGCCCGGCCGTGTGACGCCGGCGATGAACACGTCGGTACCGGGGGCGAGTTCGAAGGCGCCCCGTTTGTCGTTACCGGCGTTGCTGCTCAGGTACCAGGTCTTCTCGTCCGTGGTGCGCCTGCCGGTGGCCAGGTCGATGTCGTCGTTGTAACTGCGCAACTCCGCCGGCTTGTCACGGTAGGCGGCGGTGTAACCGGCCTCGGACGCGGAGGAGGACGAGGGGGCGGTGGAGCCGGATGCCGAACTGCCGCCGGTGTGGCGGTAGTAGTCGAGGGAGACCCTGATCGCCCAGTTCCCGGTGTCCAGGTCCAGCACATGCACCACGGCGATACCGCCGTCCAGCCTCCAGCGCAGGCAGAAGGTGGTCCCGGCCGGGGCGAGAGCGAAGGACACCTTCGCCAGCGGCTTCTCGGTGATCGCGGTGAGGCACTCCGTCGGGGTGGGCGAGGGCTGAGGGGACAGCGCGGCATCCGTGGCGTCCTGGAGGTCGAACGCTCCCTTTCCGTCGCCACCGGAATCCGACGAAAGCAGCCAGGCCCCCTGCGCGGCCGCCTTGCCGGCGGTCAGGTCGATGGAGGAGTCGGCGTTCGCGGTCGCCGCCGGCCGGCCGCGGTACACGAGGGAGTAGCCGTCCTGGGGCTTCTCCTGCGCCCGCGGTGAACCGGACGAGCCGCCGGAATCGCCCGCTCGAAGGGCGTAGACCCCGCCCCCCACGGCAGCCAGCGCCGCCACCGCCACCGCGGCGATCCCCACGCGCTTGCCGCGCGGCCGGCCGGTCCTGCCGCTCCCGGGCGCCGGCGGATGCGGTGGCGGGACGGTCCCAGGGGCGGACGCCTCTCCGGTCGGCGGGTCGCTGACGGAGTAACCGGGTTTCCTTACAGCGGAGTTGGGTGGGCGTCGGGCGGTGGCCGGGGCCTGCATCTCCGACAGCGCCACTCCGGTCACCGCCGAACGGGCCGCCGTCCACTTCTTGCGGCACTCCACCACCCGGGCCTCGTCATCGGTCATGGCCCGGACCATCGCGATCGCCTGGTCGACCGACGGCAGGCGCTTCGCGTCCAGCGCGTCCTTGATGGTGCTCCGCGCCACCCGCTCATGGTGTCTCTCGGTCAGCTTCTCCAGCACCCGTAACGAGCGGTCCCCGCCCACGAGTCTCATCTGCCTGAGCCACGCGGCGAATTCGTCCACCGCGTGCTGACTGCCGTCCGGCATGGCGCCGCCCCTCAAGGTGTCCGGAAGTGTCCGGAGTCTGTTGCCGCAGGTCCGGAACCGTCCGAGATCGACCTGAAGCGTCCGGCTGGCTAGGACCCCTGTGCCCTGCGCGGCGCACTGGAGACACCCCCCATTTTCCGCCCGGCCCCGGGCCGTTGTCCCGGGCCGCGTCGAAGGGATGTCTCATGAGCAAGCGTTCGCGCAGAGCCCGATTCCCCGATTGGCCGTGCTCCGCCGGTGATGTCGTCCGCTGCCTCACGAACAACGGCTTCACGTGGGTTCGCACCCGCGGCAGTCACTTCCAGTTGACCAACGGCACGGGTTGCAGTGTCACCGTCCCCAACCAGCCGGTACTGGCCAAGGGGACGTACTGGGCGATCCGGCGGCGCACCCGCCTGTGACCCCTTTCCGGACGAAGCGGGTGCGCAGGGAGCCGTCGATACTGATCGACGGTCTCCCTGCGCACCCTGTTTGTTCGCGGCAGCGGAGTTCATGAGCACAGCGCACGCGAGACCGGCGGTCGCTCCGAGGGAAGACCGGTCGCCGGCAGGCATGGTTCCACCGGGTGGTGCACAGACTTCGCCCGGTTTCCGAGGGTGCGCCTGGATCAACGCCTACGGCGAACCCGGTTCGTCATCAGAGGCGGTGCCGGCCGAAGTCCGCTCGCGCAAGCGGGCGTTCCACGACCAGGTCGCCGCGTGGGTCCACGCCGCCGGGGTGCCGGTGGCCGAACCGGTCTTCCTCCTCGCGGAGGGAGCCGTCGTGACGGCCGTGACAAACGGCGACACGGCCTCGCTCGCCATGCCCGAGCGGAGGTTGCGGCGCTGCTCGGGGGGCCTTGAGCTTCTGCCGTGGCGTCACGACGGCCTGTCGACCCGCAGCCGTCAGAACTGCACCAGGCGTGCGCCGCCGTCGATGTTCAGGACGGCCCCGGTCATCGACGTATTGGTGGAAGCCAGTACGACCGCTTCCGCTATCTCGTCGGCGGAGGAGACGTGCCCCACCGGCAGGCCCTTGGCGGCGCTGGAGAACCACTCGGCGCGGGCCTGCTCGGGCATTCCGCTCCACCAGGGGGTGTCGATCAGGCCGGGAGAGACGGCGTTGACGCGTCGCGGCGCGAGTTCGACGGCCAGTGGCCGGACCAAGGCCTCGACGGCCGCGTTGAGGGCGCCGATGCCCGCGGTGCCGGGCATCGCGGCGTGAGCGCTGACCGCGCCGACGAGGGTGATCGAGGCCCGCTCGGCCAGGTGCGGCAGCGCGGCCTGCAGCACGGTCAGAGTCGGCCAGAACTTCGCCTCGAACGCCCTGCGCAGCGCCGTGAGGTCGAGGTCGGCGAGAGCGCCGGCGCCCTCGGAGCCGGCGAGTGTGATGACGAGGGCGTCGAGCGGGGCGAGTCCGGCGACGAGTCCGGCCACGGCTGCCGCGTCGTTGCCGTCCACCTGGTGCGCCACCAGTTCAGGAGCGGTGTCGGTGATCGTGGCGACCTTGGCGGCGTCGCGGCTCGCGACGTGCACGGTTTCGCCAGCGGCGGCCAGTTGCCGGGCGGCGGCGAGGCCGACGCCCGAGGTGCCGCCGATGATGAGAGTGGTGCGTGAGGTCACGGTGCTGCTCCCATGAAAACGAGACGGTCCGATTCGAAAACTACCGTAGGGCAGTCAGGGGACATTTACAAACCGGTCCGTCTCGTATTGAAAATCAGGTATCATGCGACCCATGAGTGAGGGAACGGCCGACAGTGCCGGTGCGGGGCGGCGCAGGCAGGGTCGGCCGCGCAGCGAGGGCAGCCGGGACGCCATCCTGCGGGCGGCCACCGAACTCGTGGTCGAGCTGGGGTACGCGGCGGTGTCGATCGAGAAGATCGCCCAGCGTGCCGGGGTGGGCAAGCAGACGATCTACCGCTGGTGGCCGTCCAAGGGGGACGTTCTCATGGACGCCCTCGCCCGTAAGGCGGAGCTGTACATCCCGTTGCCCGACGAGGGGGGTTGGGCGGCGGGCCTGCGGCGGATGCTCGACGACAGCTGCGCCCTGGCCCGGGCGCCGCAGGTCGGTGAACTGCTGCGCGCCCTCATGGTCGAGGCCCAGCTCGACCCGGCCTTCGGGGAGCGCTTCCGCGCCGAGTTCCTGGAACGGCGCCGTGCCGCGCTCGCCGTGCTGGTGGAACGCGCGGCCGAGCGGGGAGACCTGCCTGCCGCCCTGACCGCGGGCTTCGCGGCCGACGTCCTGTTCGGTGTGTTCTGGTACCGGCTGATGGCCGTCCCGCAGCCTTTCGACGACCGTCTCGTCGAGGACCTCGTGACGCTGCTGGCCGGGAGCTGAATCAGGGAGCGGTGCCGTCCAGGTCCTCGGTCCGGACAGCTCCGGCGAACGCGCCCTCACCGCGATCAGGCCCCGCTGGTGTGGCACGGCCCCGACGGCTCCCGCCGCCTGCACGGCCCAGCTCCGGCAGACCCGGGCGCGGGGCCGCGGCTTCCGCATCAGGTGGCTTTCTCGGCCGCGGGTTCCTCGGCCGGGTGTTCCTCGGTCGGGTGTTCCTCGACCGTGTGGGAGTCGGTGAGGGTCAGTGCGCCGCCCGCCGCGATCAGTCCGACGGCGACCGCGAGCACGCCGTAGGTGATCCGTTCGCCGTGGAAGAACGACGCGACGAGGTCACCGCTCCAGGTGCCGGCCGGGAGCCGGGTGGTGACCAACGCGGCGATCAGGGTGCCCACCACAGCGGTGCCGACGCTGGAACCGACCTCCTGGGCCGTGTCGTTGAGGGCCGCGCCGATGGAGGTGCGGTTGGCCGGCATCGCGTCGACGAGTGCGACCGCGCAGATCGTCATCACGGTGCGCAGTCCTATGGTCATGAGCACCATGCAGCCGGCGATCGCGGCGTACCCGTGGTCGACGCCCCAGGAGAGGGCCGCCAGCGAGCCGGCCAGACAGGCCGCGCCGACCAGACAGGCGACACGGTGGCCGAAGCGGCGCGCGAGCCACTCCGACAGGGGGGTCGCGGCGATCATCGTCACGATGATCGGCAGGTTGGCCAGGCCGGCCCGCACCGGGCTCCACCCGTAGGCGTACTGGAAGTGCAGGATCAGCCCGAACATCACGCTGGCCATCGCGATGGACGTCCCGATCTGCGCGAGGGCGGCGCCGCGGACGGTGCCCCGGGAGAAGAGCCGCAGATCCAGCATGGGTGCCGGGCTACGGCGCTCGTGCCGTACGAACGCGATCGCGGCCACGACGGCGCCCGCGACCGACGCGAGGGTGATCGCGGAGAGCCAGCCGCGCTCGACACCGCTGGTCAGTGAGTAGCAGGCGAGTCCGATGGCGCTGACGCTCAAGGCGGCACCCGGCAGGTCGAGCGCGTCGTCGGTCAGGTCCTCCGCCCGGTCGGCCGGAACGCCGAGCCGGACGCCGACGCACGCGAGCAGCGCGATCGGGGCGTTGACGACCAGCAGCCACTCCCACCGCACATGCGCCAGCGCGGTGCCGCCGAGCAGCGGCCCGAGGACGAATCCCGACATGCCGACGACGATCATCACCGTCATGGCGCGCATCCGCAGGGCCTGTTCGTCGAACAGCCGGAAGACCAGCGAGTTCGTGATCGGGGCCATCGCCGCGGCGGCGATGCCGAGCAGGGCCCGCAGGGCGATGAGTTCGCCCGCCGTGCTGACGAGGACGACGCACAGGCTCAGCGAGCCGAACACGGCGAGTCCGACCAGCAGCACCCGGCGGCGGCCGAGCCGGTCGGCCAGCGACCCTGCGGTGAGCAGCAGGCCGCCGAAGGTCAGCGAGTACGCCCCGGTGACCCACTGGAGCGCGGTCGTCCCGCCGCCGAGGTCGCGGCCGATCGTGGGCAGCGCGATCGACAGCAGCGTGTTGTCGACCATCTCGACGAAGAAGGCCAGGCAGAGGGCGGCCAGGGGAACCCACGCGGCGCGCAGGGAGGGGTAGCCGCGTGGCGGCGCGTGAAGGGGCGTGGTGGTGGTCATGAAGGGCTCCGATCGAACGTGGTTCGGTTATCGAACGGCGTACGATGCGGTACGATAGAACAACGTTCGGTACGGTGCAAGACGCGAAGGGAAGCGAGCCATGGCACGCCTGAAGAGCCGCTCGGGCGAAGGACGTCGGCGGGCCTCGCACTCGATGGAGGCCGTGCTCACCGAGGCGGTGGCCCTGCTGGACGAGGCCGGGGCGCCCGCGCTGACGTTCCGGGCCCTCGCGCAGCGGCTCGGCGGCGGTGTCGCCAGCATCTACTGGTACGTCGAGAGCAAGGACGAACTGCTCGACCGTGCCACCGACCACGTCGTCGGCGCGGTGCTGGCCGACATCGAAAGACTTCCCGGCAGCGACGACCCCATCGACGACCTCCGTGCGATGGCGCTGACGCTGTTCGACGCGATCGTGGACCGGCCCTGGCTGAGTGCCTACTTCATGCGCAACACCAGCCTCCAGAGCAACGCCCTGCGCCTGTACGAGAGGCTCGGTCGGCAGACCCTCCGACTGGATCTGAGCGCGCGGCAACGGTTCCACGCCGTGTCCGCGATCGTGGGGGTCGTCGTCGGCTCCGCCATCGACCTGGGGCAGGAGCCGCCGCAGGAGGTCCTCGACGGCGCCACGAGCCGTGACGAGTTCCTCGGCCGCTTCGCCCAGGAATGGCGGGAGCTCGATCCCGCGGACTTCCCGTTCGTGCACGACATCGTCGACGAGTTCGAGGGCCACGACGACGTCGACCAGTTCCGCTCCGCGCTGGAACTGACGTTGGCCGGCCTCCGCCTACAGGCCGGAGCCTGAGGCCGGCCGGCCGGTGGCTGTCAGACGGCGGGGGCGGTGACCTCCGGATCCCCTGCCCGCACGGCACCGACGAACGCGACGAACGCGCCCCGGCCGACGGAGAATCCCCTGGCGGGGTGGACGCTGTGGCGTATGGCTATCCGTGTGTCGTCGCGGACGGCGATCTCGACGCAGGCGTTGCCGGAGGCCTCGGAGAACGACGACTTGAACCAGTTCAGCTCGGACACGGCTGGTTACCTCTCACAGGTCTCCGATGATGTCGAGGATGAGGTCCCTCGACTTCTCCGGATTCAACGTCACCTGTTCGACCAAGTCCAGCCGTGTACGGAAGTTGGCCAGGTGGGTGGGGGAGTCGAAGAAGACCGCACCGATGGGTGAATCCGCCTGCACGGTGTCCAGGTGCGGGTTGGGGGCCGATGCGTACATGACGGTGTCACCCGCCATGGGGAAGCCCTCGGTCGCGAAGGGGATCACCAGCAATCGGACGTTGTCGCGTTCGCTCTCTTCCAGGAGACGGTTCAACTGCGCCTTGGCGACTTGTTTTCCGCCGATACGCATACGCAAAGCGGCTTCGTAGACATAGCCCACATACGGGGTTCCCGGGCTGCTCGCGACCACCCTGTGCCGACCGATCCTCTGCGCCACCCGAAGCTCCACCTCAAGCCGCGGCAGCGCCGGGACGAACAGATCGAACAGGGCCCGTGCGTGATCCTCCGTCTGGAAGATTCCTGGGATGTGTGCGGTCTGGAGGGTTCGGAGACCTGTGGCGTGGTGCTCCAGCTCCGCTACGTCGAGGAAGTCCGGAGGGATCTTCCCGCGGAACTCGTCCCACCAGCCCTTCGGGCGTCCACCGGTCATCGAGGCCAAGGCGTCGACCAGATCAGGATCGTTGCATTCGTAGATGCTCGCCAAGCGGCGTAGCCGTTCATCGCTGATGCCGAACCGGCCCGACTCGATGTTCGAAATCATCGTGCGGTCCACGCCCAGTCGCGTCGCGGCCACGGGCGCGGCCATTCCGGCGGCTTCGCGCAGCCGCCGTAGCTCGGCTCCGAACCGGCGCTGACGAATGCTCGGGTGGTGCCGTGGTGCCATGAACAACTCCTCGCTCGCGCGCATAGTTTGCCGACCCTTGATGGCGGCGTCCACCTTAACTCGCAATAAAACTCGTTTTAGTGAATGAAGTAGCACGCGTTTTAGTCCACGCGCTAGCGTGTGATGCACGCCACTGTTCCCGTAAGGGAGCCGCCCGGTAACCGGGCTTAACGACGCGACCCGTGGCTGGTCGCACCGCGAAGACGCACAAGGAGGTGCCGTATGGCGGACGTGGAAACGGGACAGTCGCCGCTCATTCCGTTCGCCGAACCCTGGGAGTACGAGCTTCACTTCCCCCGTGACGTCCGGGGACCGGCCGTCGCCCGGACGACGCTGAAGGCCGTGCTCGGGGCCCATGGGCTGGGGGAGTTCACCGACCGGGCGGAGCTGCTCACCTCCGAGTTGACCACCAACGCCGTCCGTTACTCCCTGGGTCCGGCGACCGTGCGGCTCAACTGGGCGAACCCCGTGCTGAGGGTCAGCGTCACCGACACCTGTCCGCTCCTTCCCATGCCGATGACGTCGGGCGGGGCGGATGCCGAAGGTGGACGGGGGCTGCTGATCCTCGATCTGCTGGCCGACGACTGGGGCGGGTGCAGCCTCGGGGAGTCCGTCTTCGGGATCGGCGGCAAGAGCGTCTGGTTCGAGCTGCGGCTGGGCGGTGGTGACCCCTCGGGCGCCGTCGGCGGTGAGGGCGGCGGCGCCGGGCCGGGGACGGCACGGCGGCCCGTTCTCGCCGCTTGAGAAACTCGACTCCAGCCTTCATCCCGTCCTCGCGGCGGAGCTCATCCGTCTCTTCCAGGACGAGGAAGTCAACCTGGCAACCGCCCAGGTGATCTTCACGACCCACGGCGCCACCCTGCTGGGCCCGTCGGTCGCGGAACGCCCGCAAGGCCCGTAAGGACGACAACCTCGAACGCCGTTACCTCCACGGCCACTACGGCGGTGTCCCGGAACTCGCCACCGGTGACATCGCCCGGCAGATCGCACTCCTCGAAGAGAAGCGGCGGGCGACGCATTGAGCAGGGGGCAACCGAACTGCTCCCTGGATCCGCCATCTTGCGATGGCGTGGCGGTGGGAGTCAGTGGAGGGGGATGTCGGTGCCGTGGTCGGTGGCGGGGCGGGGGCCGTGGATGCGTCGGTCGGCTTCCGTGATGGCGGCGTCGTTGATGCTCGCCTCGCGGCGGCGCATGAGGCCGTGCTCGTCGAACTCCCACAGTTCGTTGCCGTAGCTGCGCCACCACCGGCCTTCCGTGTCGTGCCATTCGTACTGGAAGCGCACGGCGATGCGGTTCTCGTGGAAGTCCCAGAGGCTCTTGCGCAGCGCGTAGTCGAGTTCGCGCTCCCACTTCCTGGTCAGGAAGGCGACGATCTCCTCGCGGCCGTTGACGAACGTGTCCCGGTTCCGCCATGTCGAGTCCGGTGTGTAGGCCAGGGCCACCCGTCGGGGATCGCGGGTGTTCCACGCGTCCTCGGCCGCCTGGACCTTCCGCAGGGCGGTTTCCCGGGTGAACGGCGGGTAGGGCGGGCGGTCTTCCGGCATCGCGGCCTCCATCGGTAGAGAACGGGCGTTCTCCGCTCGTGGGGCTAAGGTAGGGAACGATCGTTCTCGACGTCAAGGAGTCCCGGATGCCGGCCCCCCTCACCGAGGAGCAGAACCGTCTCGACCGTGAGGCGCTGCTCGACGCGGCGGAGGCGCTCTTCTACGGGCGCGGCGTCCAGGCGGTCGGCATGGACGAGGTGCGCGTCGCCTCCGGTCTGCCGCTGAAGCGGATCTACCGGTTCTTCGCGGCGAAGGAGGACCTCGTCGTGGCGGTGCTCAGGCGGCGGGACCTGCGGTGGCGAGGAGAGCTGGCCGCCCGTGTGGAACAGGTCCAGGATCCCGGTGAGCGTGTCCTCGCGGTTTTCGACTGGCTGGGCGAGTGGTTCGCGCAGCCCGGTTTCCGAGGGTGCGCATGGATCAACGCCTACGGCGAACTGGGCGCCACGTCCGAGGCGGTGCTGGCCGAAGTCCGCTCGCACAAGCGGGCGTTCCACGACCAGGTCGCCGCGTGGGTCCACGCCACCGGGGTGCCGGTGGCCGAACCGGTCTTCCTGCTGGCCGAGGGCGCCGTCGTGACGGCCGCGATCAACGGCGACGCGGCCCCGGCCCACCACGCTCGCACGGCGGTCGCCGCGCTGCTCGGGGTGCCGTGGCCTCCCGCCGCGACGGCCGGGTGTGGTTCGCTGCTGGGGTGACTCAGGACTTGGAGACCGTCGTATTCGCGTCCGCCGAGGCGTTCGAGGCGTGGCTCGGTGAGAACCACGCCGTCTCGCCCGGCATCTGGATCAAGCTTCGCAAGAAGGGCCCCGGAATCGTCGCGCTGGACTACGCCCAGGCGCTCGACGTGGCACTCTGCTACGGCTGGATCGACGGCCGGAAGGCCAAGTTCGACGACGAGTGGTGGATCCAGCGGTTCACCCCGCGCACATCGCGCAGCAAGTGGTCCAAGGTCAACCGGGACAAGGTGGCCGCGCTCGTCGAGCAGGGCCGGATGCGTCCGCCGGGGCAGGCCGAGGTCGACCGTGCCCTGGCGGACGGCCGCTGGGAGGCGGCCTACGACAGCGCGAGGACCGCCACGGTGCCGGACGACCTCGCGGCGGCGCTGGCGGCCGAACCGGGCGCGGCGGAGTTCTTCGGGACCCTGGACGGGCAGAACCGCTACGCCATCCTGTACCGGATCCAGGACGCCAAGAAGGCCGAGACCCGGGCACGCCGGATCGAGAAGTACGTGGGCATGCTGGCGAGGGGCGAGAAGCTGCACCCGTAGCGGCGGCGGTGGGGTCGGGCCGGGGACGGTGCGGCGCCGGCGCCTGTCGTCGGAGTGGCGGGACGGCTGGACGCCAGAGGGCAAGGGGGCAAGAGGCCCTGAGGGGAGGGACCTTCGGGCTCGACGGCGGGACCGTCGGCGCGACGTCGGTCCCGTCCCCGGTGGTGTCATGGGTCCCGTTTCCCGGGCGCCGTATGGGCGGCACCCGGCTGAAGAGGGAGCCGCCGCACCATGTCCCGCCGTCCTGCCTTTCTGGTTCTCGCCGCGTGTGTTCTCGCCGTCGCCGCCGCGGTGGTGTCGTTCGCTCAAGGGTCCTGGCTCGGGGTGGTGTGGGTGCTGCTGGCGGGGGTCACCTCCAACATGGGGTGGTACTACCTGCGGCGGGCCGGTGGGGTGCGGAAGCAGGCGGTCACGAGCGTCTGCGGTGGGGACGGGACCGCGTGCGCCGGGTGCGTGCGGCGAATCTGTCAGTGAGCGGTGCCGGCGGCGCTGTCCGGTTCCGGCCACGGGCGGTCCGGCGTGACCTTCACGGCCTTCACGGTTTTCACGCCGTGAAGAACTCCGTCAGCGCCGGCGCCAGTACGTTCGGGTCCACCATGTGGGTCTGGTCCTCCAGGGCCCGGTACGTGCCCCTCGGTGCCGCGTCCGCGACCGCGCGGGCCGCCTCGCGCATCCACGCCGGGCTGGCGCCGCCCGCGAGGGCCAGCACCGGTACGGAGACGGCGGCCAGGCGGTTCTGCGGCACCCGGCCGTCGCCGAGGACCGCGTCGTCGTAGGCCAGGCTCGGCGCCAGGGCCTCCATGCCCTGCCACATGGGGGACTGGCGGGCGCCCTGGATCATCGCCTCGGCCAGCCCGGTCAGCCTCAGGAACAGCTCCACCGCGTCCCCGCGCCGCCCCTCGCCGAGCGCCCGCGTCAGGTTCCTCGTGTACTCCGCGCGCCGCTCGGCCTCGGCCTCGTCCATCGCGAACGGCGGCTCGTACACCGCGACCTGACGCACCGGCAGCCCGCTCGCCGCCGCCTCCAGCACCAGCGCGCCGCCGGACGACATGCCGTACAGCGCCGCCTCGCCGCCCACGACGTCGATGAGCGCCGCGAGATCCTCGACCTCGCGCTCGACGGCGTACGGCGCCGTGTCACCGCTCTCCCCGCGGCCCCGCCTGTCGTGGGCGACGACGGTGAAGCGGGCGGACAGCAGCCCGGCGAGGGGTCCCATGGTGGCGCCCGTGGACATGGCGCCGCTCACCAGGATGACCGCCGGGCCCTTCCCGCTGCGGGTGTAGGCGAGGGGCGTACCGTCACGCGAAATCGTCTGCTGGTCCATGTCTGTTCACCCTGCCATCGCGCGGGGGCCTCACGGGTTACGACACGTCCGACACGTCCGACGCCTCTGACACTTCGGCCTCGTAGAAGCAGAGGTGCCCCTTGATCGCCGCCACGTCGGGCTTCGGGTCCGGGTAGGACCAGACGAGGTCCTTCGGGCCGTCCGGTACGGACCAGTAGGACGCCGTGCCCTTGAAGGGGCAGACGGTGTGGGTGTCGGAGGGGGCGAGGAGGTCGAGGCGTACGTCCTCCGCCGGGATGTAGTAGCGGACCGGGCAGCCCGTCTCGCGCAGGAGCAGGGGGCGGTCGGTCTCCGCCAGGATCGTGCCGCCGTGCGCCACGCGCACGTGCTGGGTGCCCTGCTCGATGGTGATCTCATGTCCTCGGGTCATGACAGGCACAGCGCCTGCCGCTGCCGCGTTCTTCCCCCGTACGGTGACCTCATGCGAATCTGTGTCTTTCTCTCCGCCGCCGACCTCGACGACCGCTACACGCGCCCCGCGCGGGAATTCGCCGAACTGGTCGGCAAGGGAGGGCACACCCTGGTGTGGGGCGGTTCCGACGTGGGCCTGATGAAGGTCGTCGCGGACGGCGTCGAGGAGGCGGGCGGCGGGCTGCTCGGAGTGTCGGTGGAGTTCCTGTCGGCCAAGGCCCGGCCGGGCGTCGATCAGATGGTGATCGCGCGCGACCTCGCCGAGCGGAAGCGGCTGCTGCTGGAGTACGCGGACGCCGTGGTCATCCTGGTCGGGGGCACGGGCACCCTGGACGAGGCGACGGAGATCCTCGAACTGAAGAAGCACGGGCACTCCGAGATGCCCGTGGTGCTGCTGAACACGGCCGGGTTCTACGACGGGCTCCAGCAGCAGTTCCGGCGGATGGAGACCGAGGGGTTCCTGCCCCGGCCGCTGGCGGAGCTGGTGTTCTTCGCACAGGAGCCGGTGGGGGCGCTCGCCTACCTGGAGGAGAACGTGGGGATCGTGTGAGCCCGGGGACCGCGGGGAAGCCCGGGGCCCGGTGCGGGCCGGTGTGATGCGAGCATGGCGGGCATGGCTACTCATGTGATCACCGGGGCCGGTTCGGGTATCGGGGCTGCCCTCGCGCGGCGGCTGCACGAGCGCGGGGACGATCTCGTGCTGCACGCCCGCGACGCCGCTCGCGCGAAGGAGCTGGCCGCCGGGTTTCCCGGGGCGCGGACCCTCGTCGGCGATCTCGCCGAGCCGGAGCGGCTGAGCTGGGCCTTCTCGCACCAGTCGCTGCCGGACCGGGTGGACTCGCTGCTCCACATCGCCGGGGTGGTCGACCTGGGGGAGGTGGGGGAGCTGTCGGTGAAGACCTGGCGGCACCAGCTGAACGTCAATCTCATCGCTCCCGCCGAGCTGACCCGGCATTTCCTCCCGCAGCTGCGGGTGGCCCGGGGGCATGTGGTGTTCGTGAACTCGGGATCGGGGCTGAACGCGAACGCGTCGTGGTCGGCCTACGCGGCGTCGAAGCACGGGCTGAAGGCGCTGGCGGACTCGCTGCGGCTGGAGGAGCACGGCAACGGGGTGCGGGTGACGTCCGTGTACCCCGGGCGTACGGCGAGTCCCATGCAGGAGAAGGTGCACCGGCAGGAGGGGAAGGCGTACGACGCGGGGGCGTGGATCGAGCCGGAGTCCGTCGCCACGGCGATCCTGATGGCGCTGGACCTGCCCCGGGACGCGGAGGTCAACGACCTGACGGTACGACCGGGGACGCGCTGACGGTGCCCCTGGGGCTGCGGTGAGGGGGATTCGCCCCCGCCGCCCCTTCCCGGCCCCGTCCCTGGGGCTCCGCCCCGGACCACCCGGGCCTTTGCCCACCCGCCGGCCGACCCGGTTTCTTCAAGGGGGCACTGTCCAGCCCACCGAGACGGGTGGGTGTGGTGGGCAGACGGGGTCCGGGGGCGGAGCCCCCGGCAACGGCGGGGAGCTGGGCGCGGCCCGGCGGAAAGGGCCCGGGGCAACCCCCGTGACCGGCCGACGCGCAACCGCGTTGCATAGGCTGCACCGGTGAGCAACAACGACAAGGCGAACCTCGGCGGAGCCACCGGCGTCGGGTCCATGCCGGGCGGCGACGCGCGCGAGGCCGTCAAGGCCGTCACCGGGACCTTCGAGGACTTCCCCCACCTGCCCGAGCTGCCCGCCCGCGGGCCCGGCGCGGACATGATCGGCCGCAGTGCCGGGATGCTCGTCGAGCTCTACGCCCGTGTGGAGCCCAGCGGCTGGCGGCTCGGTGACCGGCCGGGGCGGGACACCAGGCGGGCCCGTGCCTGGCTGGGCGAGGATCTCGACGCGCTCGAGGAGTTCACCCAGGGGTACGAGGGGCCGCTGAAGGTGCAGGCGGTAGGGCCGTGGACCCTGGGTGCCGGACTGGAGCTGCGGAACGGGGAAGCCGTTCTCTCCGACGCCGGGGCGTGCCGGGACCTCGCCGGATCGCTCGGCGAGGGACTGCGGCTCCATCTGGAGGAGGTACGGCGCCGGGTGCCGGGGGCGCGGCTCGTGCTCCAGCTCGACGAACCGTCCCTCACCGCGGTGCTCCGCGGACAGGTGGGGACCGCCAGCGGCTACCGCACGTACCGGGCCGTCGACCGGCAGGTCGTCGAGGCCGGCCTGCGCGATCTCGTCGGCACCGCGGGCGCGGACGTCGTCGTCGTGCACTCGTGCGCGCCCGACGTCCCGTTCGCGCTGCTGCGCCGGGCCGGGGCGGACGCCGTTTCCTTCGATTTCTCCTTGCTCACCGAGCGTGACGACGACGCGATCGGGGAAGCTGTGGAAGGAGGCACGCGGCTGTTCGCGGGTGTGGTGCGGGGCACGGACGGCCCGTTGTCAGACCCTGCCGGTAGCGTCATGGGTGTCAGGACTCTGTGGCGCAGGCTGGGGCTGCGGCCGGGGCTTCTCGCGGACGTGGTCACGGTCACGCCCGCGTGCGGGCTCGCGGGTGCCTCCCCGGCGTACGCCCGTGCGGCGCTCGCGCACTGTGTCCGGGCGGCGAGATCCCTCGCGGACAACCCAGAGTAACGGGAGGACAACACGGTGGCCGGCGACAAGCAAGCGGAGACGACGGTGCCCGTCGAGGCACGGGAGCAGCACGCGCAGCTCGCTGAGCAGATCGAGGAGCACCGCTTCCGGTACTACGTGAACGACGCCCCGGTCGTCAGCGACGCCGAGTTCGACCGGCTGCTGCGCGCGCTGGAGGCGCTGGAGGCGGAGTATTCCGAGCTCCGTACGCCCGACTCGCCGACCCAGAAGGTCGCGGGGGCGTACGAGACGGAGTTCACCTCCGTCCAGCACCGGCAGCGCATGCTGTCGCTGGACAACGCGTTCGACGATCTGGAGCTCGCCGCCTGGGCCGAGCGCGTCCACAAGGACGTGGGCACGCTCGCCTGTCACTTCCTGTGCGAGCTGAAGGTCGACGGCCTCGCCGTCAACCTGACGTACGAGCGCGGGCGGCTGACGCGCGCCGCGACCCGCGGTGACGGCCGTACGGGTGAGGACATCACTACCAATGTGCGGACCATCTCGGAGATCCCGGACCGGCTGAACGGCGACCGGGTGCCGGACCTCGTGGAGATCCGCGGCGAGGTCTACTTCCCGATGGAGGCGTTCGAGGAGCTCAACGCCCGCCTGGTGGCGGCCGGTGACAAGCCGTTCGCCAATCCGCGCAACGCGGCGGCCGGTTCGCTGCGCCAGAAGGACCCCCGGGTCACCGCGACCCGGCCGCTGCACATGGTGGTGCACGGCATCGGGGCGCTGGAGGGCTTCGAGGGGCTCGGCCGGCTGTCCGAGGCGTACGACCTGCTGCGCTCCTGGGGACTGCCGACCTCGCGGCACAACAAGGTGGTCGGCGAGCTCGACGGCGTCCGGGCGTTCATCGCGTACTACGGCGAGAACCGGCACTCCGTGGAGCACGAGATCGACGGCGTCGTCGTCAAGCTCGATGAGATCCCCCTCCAGGGGCGGCTCGGATCCACCTCGCGCGCGCCGCGCTGGGCCATCGCGTACAAGTACGCGCCGGAGGAGGTCAACACGAAACTCGTCAACATCCGGGTGGGGGTGGGCCGCACCGGACGGGTGACGCCGTACGCGCAGGTCGAGCCGGTGACGGTGGCGGGCTCCGAGGTCGAGTTCGCCACCCTGCACAACCAGGACGTCGTCAAGGCCAAGGGCGTGCTCATCGGGGACACGGTCGTGCTGCGCAAGGCCGGTGACGTCATCCCGGAGATCCTCGGTCCGGTCGCCGATCTGCGTGACGGCACCGAACGCGAGTTCGTGATGCCCGCCGAGTGCCCCGAGTGCGGGACCGCGCTGCGGCCGATGAAGGAGGGCGACGTCGACCTGCGCTGCCCGAACGCCCGTACCTGCCCGGCCCAGTTGCGCGAACGACTGTTCTATCTGGCGGGTCGCAAGGCGCTGGACATCGAGCACTTCGGGTATGTCGCCGCCGCGGCCCTCACCAAGCCGCTGGAGCCGGCCGAGGCGCCGCTGACCGACGAGGGCGACCTGTTCGACCTCACCATCGAGCGGCTGCTGCCCATCAGGGCGTACGTCCTCGACCAGGACAGCGGGCTGCCCAAGCGCGACCCGAAGACCGGCGAGGAGAAGACCGCACTGGTTTTCGCCAATCAGGACGGTGGCCCCCGCAAGAACGCGCTCGCCATGCTGGACAACATCGCCGCGGCCAAGGAGCGCCCGCTGGCCCGGGTGCTGACCGGACTGTCGATCCGTCACGTGGGGCCGGTCGCCGCGGAGGCGCTGGCCCGGGAGTTCCGCTCCGTCCAGCGCATCGAGCAGGCCGGCGAGGAGGAGCTCGCGGCCACGGACGGTGTCGGTCCCATCATCGCCGCCTCGCTCAAGGAGTGGTTCGCCGAGGAGTGGCACCAGGAGATCCTGCGCAAATGGCGGGCCGCCGGGGTGCGGACGGAGGAGGAGGGCTCCGGCGAGGACGAGGGACCGCGTCCGCTCGAAGGGCTCACCGTCGTCGTCACCGGCACCCTGGAGCATTTCACCCGGGACGGAGCAAAAGAGGCGCTACAGAACCAGGGCGCCAAAGTAACCGGTTCCGTATCGAAAAAGACATCCTTTGTGGTCGTAGGTGACAATCCGGGATCGAAATACGACAAGGCGATGCAGCTCAAAGTGCCCGTCCTCAGCGAGGACGGGTTCGGTGTCCTGCTCGAACGGGGCGCGGACGCGGCGGCCGAAGTCGCCCTCCCGACCGGCGAGTAGCGGTTGAAGGCCACCTGATCGGCGCATACCAGATGCATACGGGTGGCCGGGGCGCATTCGGGCAACCGTCGGCGACCGCTGCCCGTAGGAGCCTTTCGCAGCCTACTGTTGGGAGGTGTGCCCGCCGCGCCCAGTCGCGGCCGGGGCGCTGTCCCGCTCCCCGACGGGCTCTCGCGGGACAGGACAAAGGGTTTTTCAACGCGGAAGCCGTTGAGGGATGTGCCGGGTCATCGGGCCGCGTGGCGTGGGCACCGCCGGCTGTGAGAGGGACGGGAATGGAACCGACCGAGAGCGTCGCCCAGGGCTCACGGCTGCGCCGTGCGGCGGGCGCGTGGCGGGGGAGCCGGTGGGTGGCATGGTCCTTGCCGGGACGTGACGGCGGCGCGGACGGAGGTCCCTCCGGACGCGCCGGCGGACGCCCCTTCGGACGCGGTCCCGCGCCGGACCGCGGACACGCGGCGGCGGAGCGGCGCGCACGGCGCACGGCGGACGGCTTCGGCCCCCCGTTCACCGACGGACACGCCGACGGCCGCGCCGACGGACGGACCCAGGGATTCGCGGACGCGTTCGGCGACGGGTTCGGCGACGGACTCACCGGCGGATTTCCGGGCGGGTTCGGAGACCGGTTCGGGGACAGATCCCGGGACGGACGCGCCGCCGCGCGGCAGGCCGCGGGGCCCCGGCAGGCGGCCGGGTCCCTTCCGCCCCTCGCGCTGCCCCCGGGCGGCGGAGGCGGCGGGACCGGCGGTCACGAACGCCGCCCGGCCGCGCCCGCGCTGCCCGCCCTCATCGTCGCCCTGGCCGCGCTCGTGCTCGGCGCGGGCTTCTACCGCGCCTTCACCGGCACCCACGCCCTCTTCCCGGCCGGCCAGGCCGGCTGGTCCTTCGCCATGCTCACCGGCATCATCGTCGGCCACCTCGTCATGCTCGGCCGCTCCCGCTGGTGGGGCGGCACCGGCTCCGGCGCCACCCTCACCCTCGCCGTGCTCATGCTCTACGGCTGGGTGCCCGCCGGCATGGTCAGCCTCACCGTCGTCGTCCTCGTCGGCACAGCCCGCCGGGGCCGCTGGCACTCCGGGGTGCTGCACGGCTCGGTCGACATCCTCGGCATCGGCGCCGGGGCCCTGCTGCTGGCCGCCCTCGGGCGCGTACCGAGCGTCGAACAGCCCTGGGACCCGGGCACCTGGACCCTCTCCGCCGTCCCGCAGGTGGTGCTGGTCGCCGCCGCCTATCTGCTCGTCACCCGCGCCCTGCTGTGGTGCCTGCACTCCGGGCGCGGCGGACTGCCCACCGTCGCCCGCACCGCCCTGGTCCGGCAGAGCCTCGTCGCGGTCGCCCTGCTCGGCATCGCACCGCTGGTCTGCGCGGTCGCCGTCGCCCAGCCCCTCCTGCTGCCGCTGTTCTCCGTCCCGCTGATCGCCCTCGACTCCACCCTGTGGATCGCCCGCGCCCGCGCCGAGGAGCAGCTGCGCGACCCGCTCACCGGACTGCCCAACCGCCAGTGGCTCCTGGAACGCATCTGGACCGCCCTCGACGACGCCGAACGCATCGGCGCGCGGGCCGCCCTGATGCTGATCGACCTCGACCGTTTCCGGTCGGTCAACGACACCCTGGGCCATCTCGCCGGTGACCGGCTGCTGCTCCAGACCGCCGACCGGCTGCGGGCGGCGCTGCCGCGCGGGGCGGAGGCCGCGCGGCTCGGCGGCGACGAGTTCGCCGTTTTACTGCCCGTCGCCGACTCCACGACGTCCGCGACCCGCGTCGCCCGCGGCCTGGTCGCCGCGCTCAGCTCCCCGCTCGACCTCGACGGGCTCACCCTCGTCCTGGAGGCCAGCGCCGGAGTCGCCGTCTTCCCGGACCACGCCCTCGACGCCGAGGGACTGCTGCGCCGCGCCGACGTGGCGATGTACCAGGCGAAGCGGGACCGCACCGGTGTGGAGGTGTACGAGTCCAAGCGCGACTCCAACACCCCCGACCGGCTCGGCCTGCTCGGCGACCTGCGCCGCGCGCTGGACGCCCGCGAGGTGCAGCTGCACTACCAGCCCAAGGTCCGCTTCGACGGCCAGGTCGCCGGCCTGGAGGCGCTGGTCCGCTGGGTGCACCCGGAACGCGGCAACGTCCCGCCGGACGAATTCATCGCGATCGCCGAGTCGTCCGGGCTGATGCCGCATCTGACGGAGTACGTGCTGGAGACCGCGCTCGGCCAGGTCGCCGAGTGGCGCTCCCGGGGGCTGTTCGTGCCGGTCGCCGTCAACGTCTCCCCGCGTGACGTGCACACCCCCGGCTTCGCGGGCTCCGTCGCCGCCCGGCTCGCCCGGCACGGCGTCCCGGCGTCGGCGCTCCAGCTGGAGATCACCGAGCACGTCCTGCTGGAGGACCCGCAGCGGGCCGCCGACACCCTCGCCGGGCTGTCCATGCACGGCGTGAAGATGTCCCTGGACGACTTCGGCACCGGGTACTCGTCGCTGGTGCACCTGCGGCGGCTGCCGGTCAGCGAGCTGAAGATCGACCGCTCCTTCGTGGCCCGGCTCGCGTCCGACGCCGAGGACGCGGAGATCGTCCGCTGCACCATCGACCTCGCGCATTCGCTCGGGCTGCTCGTGGTGGCGGAGGGCGTCGAGGACGACGAGACGTGGGAGCGGCTGCGGGACCTGCGCTGCGACGCCGTACAGGGGTGGCTGGTCGCCGCGGCGATGCCTCCCGAGGAGACGACGGCGTGGCTGCTGGCGCGGGGGTCGCGGGGGTGGCAGCGGCCACGGGCGGCACTGCCCGCGGTGTCGCCCGCGGCGGCTGCGGAGGAGTGACTTTCCCACCCGCCCACCCGTTCGGCATGCTCAAACGGTGACCGTTACCCGTGGGGCGCGATCACCGTCGGCGGCCGACCCCAGCGGCCCGGCCCGGCCGACTGTCCCCATCCGCCCCCGCCGCCTGCTGCCCGCAGGCCGCTGGCCGCCCGGCCTCGCGCCCGGTCTGCTGCCGCGGCCCGTCGGCAGGCCCGGTCTGCTGCCGCGGCCCGTCCGCTGCCTGCCGTCCGCCCCGCTGCCTGCCGTCCGCCGCCCGCTGGCCGTCCGGTCCCGTGCCCGGTCTGCTGCCGCGGCCCGTCGGCAGTCGGCTGATCGGCCTGTCGGCCTGTCGGCCCGTCGGCTGATCGGTCCGGCGGTTCGGTGGTCCGTCGGGTATCTGTGCCGTGTCGGTGTCGGCCGTTCTGGGCCGTCCGTTCGGTGTCGGTGGACCGTCGTGGTGGTTGGTGCCGGGAGCGGCCCGCGGCAAACCGTTTCACGGTCCGGTGCCCCCGCACCCTAGGATTGGGCCCAAAGCACACTCACTCACCCCAGAGGAACGCTGCATGCCTGGCATCACGCGCGAGGAGGTCGCCCACCTCGCCCGGCTGGCGCGTCTGGAGCTGAAGCCCGAAGAGCTCGATCACTTCGCGGGACAGCTGGACGACATCATCGGCGCGGTGGCCCGCGTCAGTGAGGTCGCCGACCAAGACGTACCGCCGACCTCGCACCCGCTCCCGCTGACGAACGTCATGCGGGCGGACGAGGTCCGTCCGTCGCTCACCCCCGCGCAGGCGCTCTCCGGCGCCCCGGCCCAGGAGCAGCAGCGTTTCAAGGTGCCGCAGATCCTGGGGGAGGAGTAGACAGCCATGACGGACATCATCAAGCTCACCGCGGCCGAGATCGCCGCGAGGATCGCCGCCGGTGACCTCACCGCCGTCGAGGTCACCGAGGCGCACCTCGCCCGGATCGAGGCCGTCGACGAGAAGGTCCACGCCTTCCTGCACATCGACCGCGAGGGCGCCCTGGCGCAGGCCCGCGCCGTGGACGCCAAGCGCGAGCGCGGCGAGAAGCTCGGCCCGCTGGCCGGCGTGCCGCTCGCACTCAAGGACATCTTCACCACCGAGGGCGTGCCCACGACGGTCGGTTCGAAGATCCTCGAGGGCTGGATCCCGCCGTACGACGCGACGCTCACCAAGCGGCTGAAGGCCGCCGACGTGATCATCCTCGGCAAGACCAACATGGACGAGTTCGCCATGGGGTCCTCGACGGAGAACAGCGCGTTCGGGCCGACCGGCAACCCGTGGGACCTCACCCGGATCCCCGGCGGCTCCGGCGGCGGCTCCTCCGCGGCGCTCGCCTCCTACCAGGCCCCGCTCGCCATCGGCACCGACACCGGCGGCTCCATCCGCCAGCCCGCGGCCGTCACCGGCACGGTCGGCGTGAAGCCGACGTACGGCGCGGTCTCCCGCTACGGCATGGTCGCCTTCTCGTCCTCCCTGGACCAGGGCGGTCCCTGCGCCCGTACGGTCCTGGACGCGGCGCTGCTGCACGAGGTGATCGCCGGACACGACCCGCTGGACTCCACGTCGATCGACACGCCCGTCCCGCCGGTCGTCGAGGCCGCCCGCAACGGCAGCGTCGACGGCATGCGGATCGGCGTGGTCAGGCAGTTCCGCGGCGAGGGCTACCAGGCCGGCGTCATCCAGCGCTTCGACGAGTCCGTCGCGCTGCTGAAGGAGCTGGGCGCCGAGATCGTCGAGCTGGACTGCCCGTCCTTCGACCTCGCCCTGTCGGCGTACTACCTGATCGCGCCCTCCGAGTGCTCCTCCAACCTGGCCCGCTTCGACGGCCTGCGCTACGGCCTGCGGACCGGCGACGACGGCACGCACTCCGCCGAGGAGGTCACCTCCCTCACCCGTGAGGCGGGCTTCGGCGCCGAGGTCAAGCGCCGCATCATGCTCGGCACGTACGCCCTGTCGAGCGGCTACTACGACGCGTACTACGGCAGCGCCCAGAAGGTCCGCACCCTCATCACGCGGGACTTCGAGAAGGCGTTCGAGCAGGTCGACGTGATCGTCTCCCCGACGACCCCGACCACCGCCTTCCCGATCGGTGAGCGCGCCGACGACCCGATGGCGATGTACCTCGCCGACCTCTGCACCATCCCGACCAACCTCGCGGGCAACGCGGCCATGTCGCTGCCCTGCGGTCTCGCCCCCGAGGACAACCTCCCGGTCGGACTGCAGATCATCGCACCGGCGCTCCAGGACGACCGGCTCTACAAGGTCGGTGCCGCCGTCGAGGCCGCCTTCGTGGAAAGGTGGGGTCACCCGCTCCTCGAGGAGGCTCCGGCACTGTGAGCAACGCACTGTCCAAGGCCAAGGGCTTCAAGAAGTCCCGCACCGGTACGTACCTGTCCATCGCGACCACCGCCTTCGGCGCGCTGGGTGCGGTCAAGCAGATCAGGAAGGCCAGGTCCGAGCAGGACACCCTGCTGCTGATCGACGCCGCGGTGTCGGCGGCGGCGATCGTCACCGGTCTCGCCATCCTGGTCCGCGAGCTGAAGCGGCTGGGCGACGACGACGTCCTGCTGGGCTGAGAGGGAAGTTTTCACCGTGACCACCACGACCGACCTGGTGTCGTACGAGGACGCACTGGCGTCCTACGACCCCGTCATGGGCCTCGAGGTCCATGTCGAGCTCGGCACCCGCACCAAGATGTTCTGCGGCTGCTCCACCGAACTCGGCGCCGAGCCCAACTCGCAGACCTGCCCCACCTGCCTCGGCATGCCCGGCTCGCTCCCGGTCGTCAACGCGACCGGCGTGGAGTCCGCGATCAAGATCGGTCTCGCGCTGAACTGCGAGATCGCCGAGTGGTGCCGCTTCGCCCGGAAGAACTACTTCTATCCGGACATGCCGAAGAACTTCCAGACCTCCCAGTACGACGAGCCGATCGCCTTCGACGGCTACCTCGACGTGCAGTTGGAGGACGGGGAGACCTTCCGCGTCGAGATCGAGCGCGCCCACATGGAGGAGGACACCGGCAAGTCGACGCACATCGGCGGCGCCACCGGCCGTATCCACGGCGCGTCCCACTCCCTGCTGGACTACAACCGCGCCGGCATCCCGCTGATCGAGATCGTCACCAAGCCGATCACCGGCGCCGGTGACCGTGCTCCCGAGGTGGCGAAGGCGTACGTGCGGGAGCTGCGCGAGCTCATCAAGGCGCTCGGCGTGTCCGAGGCGCGCATGGAGGTGGGCCAGATGCGCTGCGACGTCAACCTGTCGCTGATGCGGAAGGACGCCGAGAAGTTCGGCACCCGCTCGGAGACGAAGAACGTCAACTCGCTGCGTTCCGTGGAGCGCGCGGCCCGGTTCGAGATCATGCGCCACGCGGCCGTGCTCTCCTCCGGCGGCACCATCGTCCAGGAGACCCGGCACTTCCACGAGGACACCGGGTCCACCACCTCCGGCCGGGTCAAGGAGGAGGCCGAGGACTACCGGTACTTCCCGGAGCCCGACCTCGTCCCGGTGGCGCCCTCCCGCGAGTGGGTCGAGGAGATCCGCGCCGGGCTGCCCGAGCTGCCGCTGGCCCGCCGCAACCGGCTGCTCACGGAGTGGGGCATCTCCGCGACCGACATGCAGGCGATCATCAACGCGGCCGCGCTCGACCTGATCGTCGCCACGATCGACGCCGGTGCCGACGCGGCCTCCGCCCGCAAGTGGTGGATGGGTGAGCTGGCCCGCAGCGCCAACGAGTCCGGCACGGGGCTCGACGAGCTGGCGATCACCCCGCGGCAGGTCGCCAGGGTGACCGAGCTGGTCACGAAGGGCGACCTGAACGACAAGCTGGCCCGCCAGGTCATCGAGGGCGTCCTCGCCGGTGAGGGGACCCCGGACGAGGTCGTCGACAAGCGCGGGCTGAAGGTCGTCTCCGACGACTCCGCGCTCGGCGCGGCCGTCGACGCGGCCATCGCCGGCAACCCGGGCGTCGCCGACAAGATCCGCGGCGGCAAGACGGCCGCGGCCGGTGCCCTGGTCGGCGCGGTCATGAAGGCCACCCGTGGCCAGGCCGACGCGGCCCGCGTCAAGGAACTGATCCTTCAGAAGCTGGGCGTGAGCGAGGGCTGAGGCCCACCCGGCCGGAACGGGACGGAGGGGGTGTGCCGGGTCCCGGCGCACCCCCTCCGTGCTGCCCGGTGTCCGAAGGGCCCGGTGCGAGGCGCTAGGCTCCCCGGTCATGAGAGGACGCGGCGATTCCCATACGCACACACCACCCGGGATACCCGAGGTGACGGACGCCGACGCCCCGGCCACCGAGGCGCGCCGGGCCCGCTGGACGGCGACCGTCACCGGAACCCTGCTCACCCTCGCCGGACTCGGCGCCTCGCTGCTCCGTCTCACCGGGTCCGCCCCGGTCCTGGTGCCCGCCGCCTACGCCGGCGGCGCCGCGGTCTGCGCCCTGGCGGCGTTCCTCGGCGCCCGCGGCCGCACCCGTCGCGCCCTGTGGCTGATGATCGCCGGCGTCATGGTGATGGCCCTGGGCGACCAGTTCGACTGAGCGCCCGCCGAGCACGTGTCCGACCGCCGCCCCGGCTGTGCGCGCGGTCACGTGAGGCGCGTCACCCCAGGCTACAGAGTCGTCGTAACTGTCCTGTGATGTGTCTCCCAGTCTTGTGAACCGGTGCACAAACGGCTCAAAGGATCACTTTCACCTGCGAGAGTGAACGCATTGCTCATGCGTTCTTTGCGGGCTGTTCAGTGCAGAAACGGCTGTTTCCCGGTCAAAGATCCACCCATCGCACGCTGGGAGCACGCTCGTGGCAGCCCTCGCACGCTGGAGTGTCCGGCACCGCCTCCTGGTGGTCCTGCTGTGGCTTCTCGCCCTCGGCGGGGTGACCGCCGCGTCCGCCGTCGCGGGCTCCGCCTACTCCAACGACTACGACGTCCCGGGCACCGAGTCCGGCCGTGCCATGCAGCTGCTGGAGAAGGGCTTCCCCGGTCTCTCCGGCGACAGCGACACCATCGTCTGGCACACCACGTCCGGCACCGTCCGCGCCTCCGACGTCGAGCAGACGATGACCGCCACTCTCGACAAGGTCGCCGGCCTGCCCGGTGTCGCCGCCGTGACCAGCCCCTACGACGGCCAGGGCGCCGGACGCGTCAGCGCCGACGCGCACACCGCGTACGCCACCGTCACCTTCGACCGGCAGGCCGCGGACATCCCCGCGTCCGAGGCCCGCGCCGTGGTGGACACCGCCAGGTCCGCCCAGACCGCGGGGCTCCGGGTCGAGCTCGGCGGCACCGCCGTCTCCGGCACCCAGACCTCCGGCGGCCACCTCGCCGAGATCGTCGGCGTGGTCGTGGCCGCCGTCGTGCTCTTCCTCGCCTTCGGCTCGCTCGCCGCCTCGCTGCTGCCCATCGCCACCGCGCTCACCGGCGTCGGCACCGCCTACGCCGGCATCGCGCTGCTCGGCCACGCCATGACCGTCGCCGACTTCGCGCCCATGCTCGGCATGCTCATCGGGCTCGGTGTCGGCATCGACTACGCCCTCTTCATCGTCACCCGGCACCGGCGCGGACTGAAGCGCGGACTCACCGTCACCGAGGCCGCCACCACCGCCGTGGCCACCACGGGACGCGCCGTGGTCTTCGCAGGTGCCACCGTTTGCATAGCACTGCTGGGGATGCTGATCCTGCGGCTGAACTTCCTCAACGGCGTCGCCGTCGCCGCCTCGCTGACCGTGGTGCTCACCGTCGCCGCCTCCGTGACCCTGCTGCCCGCGCTGCTGTCCTTCATCGGCATGCGCGCCCTCAGCCGGCGCGAACGGCGCCGCCTCGCCGAGACCGGCCCCGAGCCGGAGGTGCCGACCGGGTTCGCCGCCCGCTGGTCCGCGTTCGTGGAACGCCGGCCCAAGCTGCTCGGCTCGCTCGCCGTCCTCGTCATCGCCGTCCTCGCCCTGCCGGCGTTCTCCCTGCGGCTGGGCACCTCGGACCAGGGCAACGACCCGAAGTCCACCACCACCCGGCAGGCCTACGACCTCCTCGCCGACGGCTTCGGCCCCGGCGTCAACGGCCCCCTCACCCTCGTCACCGAGGTCCACGGCGCCGCCGACCGGCTCTCCCTGGACAACCTCGGCGCCACCCTGCAGGCCACCGACGGCGTCGCGGGCGTCACCCCGGTGACCTACGGCACCGGCGGCAGCACCGCCTACGTCACCGTCGTCCCCGACTCCGCGCCCCAGTCGCAGCGCACCAGCGACCTCGTCGACCGGCTGCGCACCGAGGTCCTCCCGCGGGCCGAGACCGGCACCTCCCTCGACGTGCACGTGGGCGGCGTGACCGCGAGCTACGACGACTTCGCGGGCGTCATCGTCGGCAAGATGCCGGTGTTCGTGGGCGCCGTCATCGGGCTCGGCGGCATCCTGCTGCTGATGGCCTTCCGGTCGGTCGGCATCCCGGTCAAGGCCGCCGTGATGAACGTGGCCGCCGTGACCGCCGCCTTCGGCGTCGTCGTGGCGATCTTCCAGTGGGGCTGGGGCAGCGAGTTCCTCGGCCTCGGCCGCGCCGGTCCGATCGAACCGTTCCTCCCCGTGATCATGGTGTCCGTCCTCTTCGGGCTCTCCATGGACTACCAGGTGTTCCTGGTCAGCCGGATGTACGAGGAGTGGCTGGAGACCGGCGACAACCGGGTCGCCGTCCGCGTCGGCCTCGCCGAGACCAGCCGCGTGATCAACTCCGCCGCCGTCATCATGATCTCGGTGTTCCTCGCCTTCGTGCTCAGCGGCGACCGGGTGATCGCGATGTTCGGCATCGCGCTCGCCGCCGCCGTCGCCCTCGACGCCTTCGTCCTGCGCACCCTGCTGGTGCCCGCCCTCATGCACCTGCTCGGCGCCGCCAACTGGTGGCTGCCCCGCAGCGTCGACCGCGTCCTGCCCCGCATCAGCATCGAACCGCCCGAGTGCCGCGCCGCTCATGAGAGGCTTGCCGCCGCGGCGGACGCCGAAGTGGCGGACGCGCTGGTGGCGGACGCGCTGGACGGCGTGCGGACGGCGGACCTCCCGGCCCCGCGGACCCCGGCCGGGGAGACGCCGGGCGCGGCCGTACGGGAGCCGGAGACCGAGTGAGGACGTGAGGGGCGGGCATGTACGCGATATCCCTGGGTGACGACGGCGCCGAACTGCGGCCCCTGGAGTCCTGGCACGCCGAGGAGTTCCTCGCCCATCTCGACCGGGGACGCGAGTTCGTCGGGCAGTACATCGCCTTCGGCTCCCGGGAGACCGACGCCGACTCCGCCCGCGCCCTGCTGCTCAGATATGCCCGGCAGCGTGCCGAGGACAGCGGCGGCCTGCACGGCATCTGGCTCTCCGGCACGCTGGTCGGCGGCGTCCTGTTCCGCACCTTCGACGCCGCCCGGGGCACCTGTGAGGTCGGCTGCTGGCTGGAGCCCGCGGCGATCGGCCGGGGCCTCGTCACGCGCGCGATACGGGTGCTGCTCGACTGGGCCTTCGACGAGCGCGGCATCCACCGTGCGGAGTGGCACGCGGCGAGCGGCAACAAGGCGAGCATCGCCGTCGCCCGGAGCCTCGGGATGACCCGGGACGCCGTCCTCCGCGAGAGCCACCCGCACCGCGGGACACGGCACGACATCGAGATCTGGTCGGTCCTCGCCCCGGAATGGCACGCGGCGCGTGCGCGCGGCGGATATTAAGAACCCTCTCAGACAGCCTCCGTAGCGTGCGCCCCATGGGAACGAAGACGACTGACGAGGCCACGACAGAAACCGGCACCGGAGCCACCGGCGCAGCCACCGAGGAGAAGGCCGCCGCGCGGACGGCGGAAGCGGAAGCGGCACAGGAGACGGAGACAGCGGCGGAGCAGGCCGCCACCGGCACACCGGCCGAGGCCGGCACGGAGACCGCCGGCACCGCCGCAGCGGAGGACGACGAGTCCGACGAGTCCGACGCCTCGGACGAGTCCGACGACGACCTGCTGGACGATCTCCTGGACGGCGGGGAACTCCCCGCCGCCGAGCCCCCCGCCGGTGTCGGCCAGGGCGCCGCCGCCGTCGTCTCCGCCGTCCTCGGCCTGGTCTCCCTCACCGGCGGCTGGATCGGCTCGGTCGCCGCCGCCCGCGAGACCCTCGTCGGCCAGCTCCAGACCTCGTCCTCGGCGAGCGTCGCCAAGCAGATCAAGGAGATCTACGGCGACGCCTGGCACACCACGGCCCTGTGGGCCGGCCTCTTCGCCCTGACCGCGCTGATCACCGGCGTCGCCGTCCTCGCCCGCCCCGCCTTCGGCACTCCCGGCCGCACCCAGGCCCCCTGGATCAGGTCGGTCGCCTGGGCAGGCGTCGTCCTCGGCGTCGTAGGCCTCCTGCTGGCCGTCCTCAAGTACACGGACGCCCTCCTGGCCCTCCCCTCGACGAGCAGCTGACCCACCCCCGGCCCGCCGCGGGCCATGAGGGGCCTTACCGGCCCCGGTGGGCGCCTTACGGAGCCCACCGGGCCCCTCGGCCGCGGCTGAGGCCCCGCCCGGCACCGGAAGATGCGGAACTCTCCCGATGCGGCGGGCACCCCTGGCGGACGACCGTGGAGGCGTCGCTGACCGGCGGTCACGCGGATCGGCGACCACCACCGCCGTCCGTCAGGGAGACACCATGCAGGAGTACGACCTCCACCACCTCCGGTCCGCCGATCTGCGCCGCGAGGCCGAGCAGCACCGCCTTGCCCGGGAGGCGGTGCGAGGCCGCCGGGCCGCCCGCGCGGAAGACGCCTCACGTGCTGCCGAGGACGCCGACGACAGCCGCCGTCGCCGGTGGTTCCGGACCCCCCGGGCCGTATGAGCACCGCCGCCGGTGCCCCGGCACGCCGGTCCGGCACCTCGAACCGCTCGGCTGTGCGAAAAACGAATGCCGGTTTGTCAGACCCCCGTGCGATGCTCGGGGCCGTGGAGACCAGGTCCGTCAGTCCGGTGTTCGTCGGCCGCGCCGACGAGTTGGACACCCTGCACGACGCGCTCGCCCGTGCCGCCGCGGGGGAGCCGCAGGCGCTGCTCGTCGGCGGCGAGGCGGGTGTGGGCAAGACACGGCTGATCGAGGAGTTCGCCGCGGCCGCCTGCCGGACCGGGGCCGTCGTCGCGCTCGGCGGCTGCGTGGAGATCGGCGCCGACGGACTCCCGTTCGCCCCGTTCTCCACGGCCCTGCGCGCGCTGCGCCGCGCACTGCCCGCCGAACTGGCCGCCGCGGCCGCGGGACAGGAGGAGGAACTGGCCCGGCTGCTGCCCGAACTGGGCGAGGCCGGGCCGGGACGGCACGTAGAGGAGGGCATGGCCCGCCTCTACGCCCTCACCGCGCGCGTACTGGAACGCGTCGCCGCCGACCGTACCGTCGTCCTCGTCCTGGAGGATCTCCACTGGGCCGACGCCTCCACCCGCCACCTCCTGTCCTACCTCGTCCGCACCCTGCGCACCGGCCGCCTCGTCGTCCTGGGCAGCTACCGCTCCGACGACATCCACCGCCGCCATCCGCTGCGGCCCCTGCTCGCCGAGCTCGACCGGCTGCGCACCGTGCGCCGCCTCGAACTGGCCCGCTTCACCCGTGCCGAGGCGAGCTGCCAGATCGCCGGCATCCTCGCCGCCGAACCCGACCCCGCCCAGGTCGACGACATCTTCGGCCGCTCCGACGGCAACGCGTTCTTCGTCGAGGAACTCGCCGTCGCCCTGACCGAGGGCTGCTGCACCGGCCTGTCCGACTCGCTCCGCGACCTCCTCCTGGTCCGCGTCGAGACCCTGCCCGAGACCGCGCAGCGGGTCGCCAGGATCGTCGCCGAGGGCGGCTCCACCGTCGAGTACCGGCTGCTCGCCGCCGTCGCCCGGCTCACCGAGGACGACCTCATCGAGGCGCTGCGCGCCGCCGTCAACGCGGGCATCCTGCAGGCCGCTCCCGCCGACGACGGCTACCGCTTCCGCCATTCCCTGGTCCGCGAGGCCGTCAGCGACGACCTGCTGCCCGGCGAACGCTCCCGCATCAACCGCCGTTACGCCGAGGCCCTGGAAGCCGACCCGACGCTGGTGCCCGCCGAACAGCGCACCACCCGCCTGGCCAGCTACTGGTACCAGGCCCACGACCCCGCCAAAGCCCTCCCCGCCGTCCTCGACGCCTCCGTCACCGCCCGCCGCAGGCACGCCTACAGCGAACAACTGCGCCTGCTGGAGCGGGCGATGGAGCTGTGGGACACGGTCCCCGAGGACGTCCGCGCCCATCTCCGCCCCGTCGACCACACCGAGGTCTACCCTCCCCCACAGCCCGAAAGGCGCGGGGGGACCCCCAGCGGCCGCGACCCCGAGACCACACCCCTGCGCTACCTCGACCTCCTGGCCGAGGCCGCCGTCGCCGGCCGGTTCGGCGGGGAGCGGGAACGGGCCCTGAAGATCATCAAGCGCGCCCTGCGCCACCTGGAGGACGACTTCGACCCGCTGCGCGCCGCCTGGTTCTGGACCCAGCGCTCCCGCCTGGTCCAGGCGCAGGGCCGCGGCGACGGCTGGCAGGAACTCGGCACCGCCCAGGAACTCGTGCGCGGTCTGCCGCCGTCCGAGGTGCACGCCGACGTCCTGGCCAACGTCGCCAACTGGTCCATGCTCCACACCCCCGGCCCCGACGCCTTCTCCGCCGCCGAACTCGCCGTCGAGTACGCGCGCATGGTGGGCGCCCGCGAGATCGAGATGAACGCCCGCCTCACCCTCGCCGGCCTGATGGTCGGCGCGGGGCACGCGGAGGCCGGGATCACCGAGATGGCCGAGGTCAAGGAACGCACCGTCGAGGACGGCATGTACGCGGTGGCGGGCCGCGCCTATGTGAACCTCCCCAGTTACCTGGAATCCGTCGGCCGCTCCCGCGAGGCCCTGCCGATCCTGGAGGAGGGCCTCGCCCACACCCGCAGTCACGGGCTCCTCGACTCCGAGGCGTGGATATGGGGCAACCTCGCCGAGTCCCTCTGCACACTCGGCCGCTGGGACGAAGCCGTAGCGGCGGGCGACAAGGCGGAGCGCATCGGCCAGAGCGCCAAGCCCCGGGGCTTCCACGCCGCCCTGCGCGCCGAACTCGCCCTCGCCCGCGGCGACCTCACCGGCGCCGGACGCCGGCTCGCCGCCGCCCGCGCGTACTACGGCACCCACGACAAGGCACCCCAGCACGTCCTGCCGCTGACGCGGCTCACCATCGAACTCGCCGCGCGCGAGGACCGCCTGCCCGACGCCCGCCGTGAACTCCGGCGCGCCCTGGACGACGGCTTCCCGCCCGGCACCCAGCGCGAGGTGTGGCCCCTCCTGCTGGCCGCGGCCTCCGTCGAGGGCGACGCCGTCGGCCGCCCCGGCAGCGAGCCGGGCCGCGCCGGGACCGTCGCGGCCATCCGCGCCGCCGCCAAGTCCGTCGCCACCGGCGTCCCCGTCTGGCGGGCCTACGACCACTGGGTGCGCGCCGAACTGCTGCGCGCCGAGGGCCGCGCCGGCGCCGCGGACTGGTCCGGGGTCCTCACCGCCGTCGAACCCCTGGAGCGGCCCTACGCCCTCGCCCGGGTCCGCCACCGCCTCGCCGAGGCGCTGCTCACCGGGGGCGGCGACGACGAGCGTGACCGGGCCGCCGAACTGCTCCGCCTGGCGCACGCCGTCGCCGGTCACCTCGGCGCCCGCCCGCTCGCCGACGCCGTCACCCTGCTCGCCCAGCGCGCCCGCCTCCCCCTCACCGGACCCGTCCCGCGTGCCCTCGGCCCCGCCCGGTCCTTCGGCCTCACCAGCCGTGAACACGACGTCCTGCGCCTGGTCGCCGAGGGCCGTACCAACCGGCAGATAGCCGAGGAACTCTTCATCTCCCCGAAGACGGCCAGCGTCCACGTGTCCAACATCCTGGGCAAGCTGGGCGTCTCGGGCCGCGGCGAGGCGGCGGCGGTGGCGCACCGGTCGGGGCTCTTCGCGGACGGCGCGGAGGACCGGGCGGGGGTGGGCTGACGGCCGGACGGGAGCCGGGCCCTATCGCACCTGCACCTCCAGGATCCGGTCGTCCCCCTTCGCGGGGGTGCCGCGGCCGTCCGTGTTGCTGGTCGTCAGCCAGAGCCTGCCGCCGCCCGCCGCGACGACGGTCCGCAGGCGGCCGTAGGCGCCCTGGAGGAAGGACTGGGGGGCGGCCGCCGGCCTGGTGCCGTCCAGCGGGACCCGCCACAGGCGCCGGCCCTTGAGGGCGGCCACCCAGATCACACCGTCGACGTAGGCGATGCCGCTGGGGGATGCCTCGTCGGTGTGCCACTGGGTGACCGGATTCCGGTACGCCGGGTTCGTGGACCTGCCCTCCGCCTCCGGCCAGCCGTAGTTGCCGCCCGGCTTGATCGCGTTCAGCTCGTCCCAGGTGTCCTGGCCGAACTCCGAGGCGAACAGACGCTGCCGGCTGTCCCAGGCCAGGCCCTGCACATTGCGGTGGCCGTAGCTGTAGACGGGCGAGCCGGGGAAGGGATCGCCCGGGGCCGGTTCGCCCTCCGGGGTGATCCTGAGGATCTTGCCGCCGAGGGACTTCCTGTCCTGGGCCAGCCCGCGCCGGCCGCTCTCGCCCGTACCGGCGTACAGCATCCCGTCGGGGCCGAAGGCGATCCGGCCGCCGTTGTGGATCGCGCCCTTGGGGATGCCCTTGAAGACCGTGTCGGGGGCTCCCAGCTGCTCACCGGCCGGCTTCTTCCCGTCGTGGAGCATCCGCACGATGCGGTTGTCGGAAGCCGAGGTGAAGTACGCGTAGATCATGTGATCGGAGGCGTACGACGGGGAGAGCGCGATGCCGAGCAGGCCGCCCTCACCGGCGGCAAAGACGCCCGAGACCGTGCCCAGCACCGTCTTGCCGCCCGTCCTCACGTCCACCCGGGTGATCGTGCCGTCGTCGCGCGAGGAGACCAGCAGGTCACCGCCGGGAAGAACGGCGAGGCCCCACGGGGTGGTCAGGCCGGTGGTGACCGTGCGGAGCACCCGGGCGGAGCCCTTGGCGGGCGGGAGCGGGGCCGCGGTCCCGGAGGCGGCGGCGGAGGAGGAGGCCGGGGACGTGCTGCCGCCGCTGCTCCGGCCCGGGGCGCCGGTGCCGCCGTCGCCGGAGGAACAGGCTGCCGCCAGCAGGAGCGCGGTCACCGTCAGTACGGCGGATGCGGTGCGGTGGGGGGCGGTGGCCGGCATGGGGTGGGGGTCCTTCCCTGGACGGGCCGTGTGCCCGGGTCTCTCCGGGCTTCACGGGCACGGGTACCCCCGGACGGCTTCCAGGAGGCTCAGATCCATGATTCCCGGGCCGGCGGGAGCGCGGCCAGCTCTGTGAGGTCCCGGGAGGTCAGGGCGAGGGCGGCCGCGTGGGCGTTCTCCGTGACACAGCGCTCGCGTTTGGTGCCCGGGACCGGGATCACGTGCCCGCCCTGGGCCAGCGTCCAGGCCAGCGCCACCTGGGCCGGGGTGACATGCTCGCCGTGGCGGCGGGCGACACGGCGCAGGCCCACCACGATCGGCTGGTTGGCCGCCATCATCTCGGCGGTGAAACGGGGATGCCGCGCCCGCAGGTCGTCCGGCTCGAACCCCTCGCCCGGGGTGAGCGTGCCGGTGAGGAAACCGTTGCCCAGCGGCATCGCCGCGAGGAAACCCACCCCGCGCGCCCGGCACCACGGCAGCAGCGCCTCCAGCGCCTCGCGCGACCACACCGACAGCTCGGCCTGCACCGCGCTCACCGGGAAGACCTGCTGAATACGCGTCAGCTGACGGAGCGTCGCGTCGTACGGACCGGCTCCGGAGCGGCGACCGCCGCGGACACCCACCGCGCACAGGCCCAACGCCCTTACCTTCCCGGCCCGTACGAGGTCCGCCATGGCGCCCCAGGTCTCCTGGACCGGGACCTCCGGGTCGGCACGGTGCAACTGGTAGAGGTCGATGACATCCGTCTGGAGACGGCGGAGAGACGCGTCGCAGGCACGTTTCACGTACCCGGGACGGCCGTTGGCCACGAGGTGCTGATCACCGACCAGCAGCCCGACCTTGGTCGACACGAAGGCGTCCGCGCGGCGCTCCTTCAACACCCGCCCCAGCAGCAGCTCGTTGGTGAACGGGCCGTACATGTCGGCGGTGTCGAGCAGCGTCGAACCCACGTCCAGCGCCCGGTGCACCGCCCTGACCGACTCGTCGCCCCGCTGCCGCGACCCGCTGTAGGCCCAGCTCATCGGCATGCACCCGAGTCCCACGGCACCCACCCCGAGTGCCCCCGCGCCGACCGTCCTGCGCTCCACCTGCCCGTGACCCTCCGCTCTCCGGCCCCCAACCTAACCCTTCCCCGTGCGCCGACGTGTGCCTGGCATAGCCTCCTGACCATGAGTGCTGACGCATGGCTGCCCATCCCGCCGCAGGAGATCACCGGGCTCCCCGACGGGCTGAACTACCGTTTCTGGGACGGCGGAGAGGACGGGACGCAGGAGTTCCCCGGCGATCCCGCCGACTGCGCCGTCTACGTGGTGCCCTACCTCAAACGGCAGCCCGTCAAGGCGCGTCCCCTGGAGCACATGCGGAACCTGCGGCTCATCCAGACGCTGACCGCCGGGGTCGACGACATCACCGCCGTCCTGCCGTCCGTCGTGCCCGGCGTGACGCTGTGCAACGCGCGCGGGGTCCACGAGGCCAGCACCGCCGAACTCGCCCTCACCCTCACCCTCGCCTCCCTGCGCGGCGTCCCCGGATTCGTCCGGGCGCAGGACCAGGAACGCTGGCAGAGCGGCTTCCACCCGGCGCTCGCCGACCGCAGCGTCCTCATCGTCGGCTACGGGGCCATCGGCGCCGCGATCGAGGACCGGCTCGTGCCGTTCGAGGTCGCGCGGGTGGTGCGCGTCGCGCGCTCCGCACGCACCACGGCACGCGGTCCGGTGCACCCGATCACCGACCTGCCCCGGCTGCTCCCCGAGGCGGACGTCGTACTCGTCGTCACCCCCCTCACCGACGCCACCCGCGGGCTGGTCGACGCCGGCTTCCTCGCCCGGATGAAGGACGGCGCCCTGCTGGTCAACGTCGCGCGCGGCGCCGTGGTGGACACCGAGGCCCTGCTGGCCGAGGTGGAACACGGCCGGATCACCGCCGCCCTCGACGTCGTCGACCCCGAACCCCTGCCGCCGGGGCACCCGTTGTGGCATGCGCCGGGTGTGCTCATCAGCCCGCACGTCGGCGGGCCCACCTCGGCCTTCCTGCCGCGCGCCAAACGGCTGCTGGTGGGCCAGTTGCACCGTTTCGTGAACCGTCAACCACTTGACCACGTGATCCTTGTGACGGGCACGACCGGGCGCGAAATGCGCTGAACCGGGCGCATCACGGGTACGTAAACCTTTCCGGGCACCCTCCGCAGTCCCGTGAGTGCGGTAAGTGCCCGCATTGGGTCAACCGTCACTGAGCGTAGAGAACCCCTGTCCCTGAGTGACGAGACTGGTGTATCGTCCGGGCAGGGGCTGCGCCGCGCACCGTTCGGCGCCGGGGACGGACTTTCGGACTTGTGAGGGGGGCGACAGGCGATGCACGGCCTATGGACGAACGATCCGACGCGGCGAGACCGCCGGCGGCGACCCTGGAGCACGACCACGCGCAGACGCGGCCGCCACGGTGGCCCGCCCGGTGGGCACCGCGCACAGCACGGCACCTCGGTGACGTCCCGCGTTCCGCGGGACCCCGGAACGACGCCGACCGGGAGGCCCCGGTGAGCGCGCCGTCCTCTCCCACGACCACGCTCGGCGCCGCGCCGCAGGACCGGCGGGCCCCCGGGAACGGCAGGCCGTTCCCCGGGAGCCTCCCGCCCCGGCCGCCGTCCGGCGGCGGAGGAAGGCCGGGCCTGATGCATCAGCTGATGCTGGCCCTGGTGTGCGCGGCATACGCCGTCGGTGCCGCGTTCGACTGGGGTACGAACGAACTCGCTCTGATCATGGGCGACTTCGGGCTGAGCGCCGCGGGCGGCGCCGCCGCGGTCTCCTGCTTCCTCTACGCCCGCGATCCGCGCGCCGGTTTCCGTCCCGCCTGGCTGCTGTTCGCCCTCTCCTCGGCGATGGCGGCCCTCGGCAACGGCGTCTGGGGGTGGTACGAGGTCGTCCTGCGGCGGCCCGTCCCCAGCCCCAGCATCGCCGACCTCCTCTTCCTGTGCTTCGCGCCGCCCGCCATCGTGGGTCTGCTGGTGCTCGCCAAACGGCCCACCACCAAGTCGGGCTGGGTCCGTCTGGTGCTGGACGCCTGGCTGATCGGCGGCTCGCTGCTCACCATCTCCTGGAGCCTCGCGCTGGCCCAGGCCGCCCGCTTCGACGGGCCGAGCGTGGCGCACACCGCGCTCTCCCTGGCGTATCCGCTGCTGGACATCGCGCTGGTCAGCATGGTCGTCGCACTGCAGTTCCGGCGCTCACCGGTGCACCGGTCCGCCGTCAACACCGCGATCGGCGCCCTCGCCCTCACGGTGCTGTGCGACGCCGTGTTCACCTCCCCGCTGCTGCACAGCAACTACCACTCCGGCCAGCTCCTCGACGCGGGCTGGTTCGCCGGCTCCCTCCTCCTGGCCTACGCCCCCTGGGTCGGGCCCCGCCACGACGGCCCCGGGCACGACGGGCTCCGCCACGACGGCGCGCCGTACGGCACGGCGGACCTGGCCGCCGCCGGTCACGACGGCGTACGGCGGGACGGCGGCGCTCAGCTCCCCACGGGCCCCGGCGCACCCCGCCGCGACGCCGCGGGGAGCGGCACCGACGGGTGTCCCGGCGCAGGCCGGGCCACCGCCCGTACCGAAGACACCGACCCCGACGGCGACCGCCCCGGCGGCCGTCTCCGCGCGGTCCGTGTCCGTCTGCCCGCGCAGAACCCGCCGCCCGCCCGCCCGCATCCCCGCCCCGCGGACGGCCACCCGGGGTGCGAGACCCCACAGGGCGAGGCCGCGCGGAGCGGACGCCCCACCGGTCACGCCACCGGTCGTCCCGCCGATCACCCCACCGGGCCGCGCTTCGCGGCCCCCTACCTGCACGACCCGGCCTCCCGCCCCATCGCGGGACCCCTGGCCGCGCTCACCCCCTACCTCGCGGCGGCGGTCTGCACGCTGGGCATCCTCTACAACGTCCTCGACGGCCGCAGCCCCGACCGTGTGGTGCTGCTGACCGCGGGGGCCGTGGTGCTCGCGCTCGTCGTGCGGCAGGCGATCATGCTGGTCGAGAACATGAGACTCACCCAGGAACTGGCCCACAAGGAGAACCACTTCCGCTCCCTGGTGCAGGGCTCCAGCGACGTCATCATGATCGCCGCGCCCACCGGTGTCCTGCGCTACGTCTCCGCCGCCGCGGCCGGGGTCTACGGCCGTCCCGCCGAGGACCTCGTCGGCACCGAACTGGCCGACCTCATCCACCCGGAGGACCTGGGCGGCATCGTCCACGAGGTGCGCCGCTTCCTCGCGGCCAGCGCGGTGCACGAACCCACCACCCGGATCGAGTGCCGGTTCCGCTCGGGCCGCGGAGGCTGGCTGAACGTCGAGTCCACCGTCAGCCGCCACGACGGCGGCCTGATCCTCAACAGCCGGGACGTGACCGAGAGAGTGCGTCTACAGGCGCAGTTGCAGCACAGCGCCGAGCACGACCCGCTCACCGACCTGCCCAACCGCGCCCTGTTCACCCGGCGCGTCCAGCAGGCCCTGTCCGGCCGCCGCGCCTCCGACCGGGGCGCCGCCCTGCGGGGCACGGCCGTGCTCTTCATCGACCTGGACGGTTTCAAGGCGGTCAACGACACGATCGGCCACCAGGCCGGGGACGAACTGCTGATCCAGGCCGCCCGCAGGCTCCAGGAGTCGCTCCGGCACGGCGACACCGCGTCCCGCCTCGGCGGCGACGAGTTCGCGGCGCTGATCGTCGGGGACGGCACCCGCGACCGCGCGGCGCGGGAGCGGCACATCCTGGAACTCGCCGACCGGCTCAGGGTCACCCTCTCCCAGCCCTACTCCATCGACGGCAACGATGTCCGTGTCGCCGCCTCCATCGGCGTCGCCTTCGCCGAGCCCGGCCTCGCCGCGGGCGAGCTGCTGCGCAACGCCGACCTCGCGATGTACCGGGCGAAGGCGGCCGGCAAGGACCGCGTCGAGCTGTACCGCCCGCAGATGCAGCAGGACGTCGTCCGCAAGGCGGAGCTGGCCACCCGGCTGCGCGCCGCGTTGCAGGACGGCGAGTTCACCCTGCTGCACCAGCCGGTGGTGGACCTGGAGAACGGCCGGATCACCTCGGTCGCCGCCCAGGCGCGCTGGCGCTCCTCCCAGGGCGTGCTGTTCACGCCCGCCGAGTTCCTGCGGGTCGCGGAGGACGGCGAGAAGACCGCCGAACTGGGCCGCTGGGTGCTGGAGGAGGCCGTCGCCCGGGCCGCGGAACGGGCCTCGGCCGGAGTGGGCGTACCGGTGACCGTCCGGATGGGCGCCCGGCGGCTGCTGGACCGCTCGCTGCCGCTCGGCTCGGTCGAGGCGCTGCTCACCCGGCACGGACTGCCGTCCGGGGCACTGGTCGTCGAGCTGGCCGACACCGACCCCCGGGTCTCCCTGGACGACCTGGAGCGCCGGCTCGCCGCCCTGCGCCGGCTCGGCGTGCGGATCGCGCTCGACGGCTTCGGCAGCGGCTACGCGGCGATCACCGCGCTGCGGCGGCTCCCCGTGGACGTCCTGAAACTCGACCGCGGGCTGGTCGAGGGCATCTCCGAGTCGGCGCGGCTCTACAAGATCACCAGGGGGCTGCTCCGTATCGCCGGCGATCTCGGGATGCAGTCCGTCGCCGACGGCGTGGACCGGCCCGAGCAGATCACCGCGCTGCGCGCGATGGGCTGCACCCACGGCCAGGGGCTCGCCTTCGGCGGTCCGCTGGACGAGCACCGGCTGCGCCGGACGCTCGCTTCCGGCCACTGCCCGGTCCCGCACACCCCGGTCCCGCACACCCCGCTGGCGCACGCCGCGGTGACGCACGGCCCGGCCGGGTCCGCGTACGCCGGGGCGGCGGCGGGCGGCGGCACCGGGATCTACACCGGCGGGGCGCATGCCGTCCTGTCCGTACCGGCGGTGGGATCCGTGACGACCGTGGGGTCCGCGACCGCCGTCGGGGCCGCGGTTGGGGCCTCGGCGGCGTCCGCCGTACCGGCCGTGGCCTCGGTGGCGGCGGGTCCCCCCTTGTCGGCCCTCCAGGCCGTGCCCGCCGTACCGGTGAGGCCGGTGGGCACGGCGGCCCTGCCCGCCGCGTCGGTGATCCCCGTCGCCCCTGTCACCCCCGTCGCACCGGCCGTGCTCGGCGGCGGCAGGGCCTGCCCGGCGGATCAGGCCGGCGGAATCGGAGGGACCTGACGTGACCCGTCGGCCCAGATGAGCGGAGGCAGGTGCGCGCAACCGGAAGGCGGTGGAGGGAGCCGGCACGGCGGGGCTCCCTCCTGCGCCGGTGCCGGCGTCTCCGGCGTGATCCGCCCGGCGGGCGCCCGTGCCCCGGCGTTCACATGGTGAGACCCCTGTCCCACCCACTTGACATCGGGTGTGTGCCGGGGGGAGGGTCAGTTCCATGCGCACCCGAATCCTCGTACTTGGCAAGCGCGTCGGCTGAACTGCGGTCCACCGGAGAACCGTCCGGAAACGCAGTGACCACACCCGGCGCGCTCCCCTCGCTTGCCTCACGGCACGAGGGGTTTTTTGTTGCACGGGCACCGTCCGGCCCGCTCGTGCCAGAGCCGCAGCACCGCACAGAACACGCAAAAACCCTCAGCATCGAGAAGAGAATGCCGATGACCGAGCAGGCCACCGGGGCCCATCCGCAGCCGCGGCCCCGATCCGGAGGACAGCAGTCCGCCCCCGAGCACGTCACGGGCGCGCAGTCCCTCATCCGCTCTCTCGAGGAGGTCGGGGCCGAGACGGTATTCGGTATCCCCGGCGGCACGATCCTTCCGGCCTACGACCCGCTGATGGACTCCAGCCGGGTGCGCCACGTCCTGGTCCGCCACGAGCAGGGCGCCGGCCACGCGGCGGAGGGGTACGCGCTGGCCACCGGCAAGGTCGGCGTCTGCATGGCCACCTCGGGGCCGGGCGCCACCAACCTGGTGACGGCGATCGCCGACGCGCACATGGACTCGGTGCCGATCGTGGCGATCACCGGGCAGGTCACCTCGAAGGCGATCGGCACGGACGCCTTCCAGGAGGCGGACATCGTCGGCATCACCATGCCGGTCACCAAGCACAGCTTCCTGATCACCGACCCCGCCGACATCCCCCGGGCGATCGCGCAGGCGTTCCACATCGCCGGCACCGGCCGCCCCGGCCCGGTCCTGGTCGACATCGCCAAGGACGCCCTCCAGGCGAAGACCACGTTCTCCTGGCCGCCGGTCATGGACCTGCCCGGCTACCGCCCGGTGACCAAGCCGCACGCCAAGCAGATCCGCGAGGCGGCCAGGATGATCGCCTCGGCCCGCCGTCCCGTCCTCTACGTCGGCGGCGGCGTCATCAAGGCGCGGGCCACCGCCGAGCTGAAGGTCCTCGCCGAACTCACCGGAGCGCCCGTCACCACCACCCTGACGGCGCTCGGGGCGTTCCCCGACAGCCACGAGCTGCACCTGGGCATGCCGGGCATGCACGGCAGCGTCGCCGCCGTCACCGCGCTGCAGAAGGCCGACCTGATCGTCGCCCTCGGCGCCCGCTTCGACGACCGCGTCACCGGCAAGCTGGACAGCTTCGCCCCGTACGCCAAGATCGTCCACGCCGACATCGACCCCGCCGAGATCGGCAAGAACCGGGCCGCCGACGTGCCGATCGTGGGCGACGCCCGCGAGGTCATCGCCGATCTGGTCCAGGCCGTGCAGAAGGAGCACAGCGAGGGCCACCAGGGCGACTACACCGCCTGGTGGAAGGACCTCAGCCGCTGGCGGGAGACGTACCCGCTGGGCTACGACCAGCCCGCCGACGGCTCGCTGTCGCCGCAGCAGGTCATCGAACGCATCGGACAGCTGGCCCCCGAGGGCACGATCTTCGCCTCGGGCGTCGGCCAGCACCAGATGTGGGCCGCGCACTTCATCAGGTACGAGAAGCCCGCCACCTGGCTGAACTCCGGCGGCGCGGGAACCATGGGCTACGCGGTCCCGGCCGCGATGGGCGCCAAGGCGGGCGCGCCGGACCGCACGGTCTGGGCGATCGACGGTGACGGCTGCTTCCAGATGACCAACCAGGAGCTCACCACCTGCGCCCTGAACAACATCCCGATCAAGGTCGCCATCATCAACAACGGCGCCCTCGGGATGGTCCGCCAGTGGCAGACGCTGTTCTACAACCAGCGCTACTCCAACACGGTGCTGCACTCCGGCCCCGGCGCCGATCCCGCCCAGCCGAGCGCGGGCACCCGGGTCCCCGACTTCGTGAAGCTGGCGGAGGCGATGGGCTGCTACGCGATCCGCTGCGAGTCGCCCGACGACCTCGACAAGGTCATCGAGGAGGCGAACTCGGTCAACGACCGGCCGGTCGTCGTGGACTTCATCGTGCACGAGGACGCGATGGTGTGGCCGATGGTCGCCGCCGGCACCTCCAACGACGAGATCATGGCCGCCCGGGACGTCCGCCCGGACTTCGGCGACAACGAAGACGACTGAGCAGAGAGCCGAGCCATGAACATGTCCAAGCACACGCTCTCGGTCCTGGTGGAGAACACGCCGGGCATCCTCACCCGGGTCGCCGCCCTGTTCTCCCGCCGGGGCTTCAACATCGACTCCCTCGCGGTCGGTGTCACCGAGCACCCCGACATCTCCCGCATCACCATCGTGGTGAACGTGGAGGACCTGCCGCTGGAGCAGGTGACCAAGCAGCTCAACAAGCTCGTCAACGTGCTGAAGATCGTCGAGCTGGAGCCGTCCTCCGCCGTCCAGCGCGAACTGGTCCTGGTGAAGGTGCGCGCCGACAACGAGACGCGCTCCCAGATCGTCGAGATCGTCCAGCTGTTCCGCGCCAAGACCGTCGACGTCTCCCCGGAGGCCGTCACCATCGAGGCCACCGGCGGCACCGACAAACTGGGCGCCATGCTGAAGATGCTGGAGCCGTTCGGCATCAAGGAACTCGTGCAGTCCGGCACGATCGCGATCGGCCGCGGCTCCCGTTCGATCACGGACCGGTCGCTCCGCGCGCTCGACCGTTCGGCCTAGACCGGCACCCCCGGGCCGGCCGGTGCCCCCGGCCGGCCCCGGACCCGGCGACCCGGGTCGCCTCCGGCCCCGCCCCTCGCCCTCCGGCTCCCCGCGCGTCCGGCGGCACGGGTTGGCCCGTACGGGCAGTTCCCGGCCGTCACCGGCCCGTATACCGAGACCCTGACACGCCCCCTGCGCCCTGCGTCATACGGTGGGACGCAACAGGGACGCAACACCTGCACTCAAGGAGAGAACCCAAAGTGGCCGAGCTGTTCTACGACGCCGACGCCGACCTGTCCATCATCCAGGGCCGCAAGGTCGCGGTCATCGGCTACGGCAGTCAGGGCCACGCCCACGCCCTGTCGCTGCGTGACTCGGGTGTCGACGTGCGGGTCGGTCTGCACGAGGGCTCCAGGTCGAAGGCCAAGGCCGAGGAGCAGGGCCTGCGCGTGGTGACGCCCGCCGAGGCCGCCGCCGAGGCCGACGTCATCATGATCCTCGTCCCGGACCCGATCCAGTCCCAGGTCTACGAGGAGTCCATCGCCCCGAACCTGAACGACGGCGACGCCCTGTTCTTCGGGCACGGCTTCAACATCCGCTTCGGCTTCATCAAGCCCCCGGCCGGTGTGGACGTCTGCATGGTCGCCCCCAAGGGCCCCGGCCACCTCGTCCGCCGCCAGTACGAGGAGGGCCGCGGTGTGCCGTGCATCGTGGCCGTCGAGCAGGACGCCTCGGGCAACGGCTTCGCGCTGGCCCTGTCGTACGCGAAGGCGATCGGCGGCACCCGCGCCGGTGTCATCAAGACGACCTTCACCGAGGAGACCGAGACCGACCTGTTCGGCGAGCAGGCCGTGCTGTGCGGCGGCACCGCCGCGCTGGTCAAGGCGGGCTTCGAGACCCTGACCGAGGCCGGCTACCAGCCGGAGATCGCCTACTTCGAGTGCCTGCACGAGCTGAAGCTCATCGTGGACCTCATGTACGAGGGCGGCCTGGAGAAGATGCGCTGGTCGATCTCCGAGACCGCCGAGTGGGGCGACTACGTCACCGGCCCGCGCATCATCACGGACGCCACCAAGGCCGAGATGCGCAAGGTCCTCGCCGAGATCCAGGACGGCTCGTTCGCGCAGAACTGGATGGACGAGTACCACGGCGGTCTGAAGAAGTACAACGAGTACAAGAAGCAGGACTCCGAGCACCTGCTCGAGACGACCGGCAAGCAGCTGCGCAAGCTGATGAGCTGGGTGGACGAGGAGGCGTAAGCCCCTTGCGGCCGAGGGGCCGGAGCGGACCGCTCCGGCCCCTTCGGCGAGCCCGGGAACCCTTCCGGCACCCTGCCCGGGGCCCCGGCACCCTCCGCGCACACCCTCGTCACCACCCCCGGACGGGGTTGTCCACCCCGTCCAGCCACGGACGGGTGATCCTTCCGCAGCGGCGCATACCGGCGTCCGCGGCGCCACTACACTGCGGGACTAATACGCGTCAGGCCCACAGCGTCGTGCGTCTTCCACGCGGCTAGCACCCCTCCACCGCCAGCGGCCGTCGGGACGGCCGTCCGCATTGGACTTGTGAGGACTCACGTGAGCTCGAAACCTGTCGTACTCATCGCTGAAGAGCTGTCGCCCGCCACCGTTGACGCACTCGGCCCTGACTTCGAGATCCGTCACTGCAACGGGGCGGACCGAGCCGAACTGCTCCCCGCCATCGCCGACGTCGACGCGATCCTGATCCGCTCCGCCACCAAGGTGGACGCCGAGGCGATCGCCGCGAGCCGCAAGCTGAAGGTCGTCGCACGAGCCGGCGTCGGCCTCGACAACGTCGACGTGTCGGCCGCCACCAAGGCCGGCGTCATGGTCGTCAACGCGCCGACCTCCAACATCGTCACCGCCGCCGAGCTGGCCTGCGGCCTCCTCGTCGCCACCGCCCGCAACATCCCGCAGGCCAGCACCGCGCTGAAGAACGGCGAGTGGAAGCGCAGCAAGTACACGGGCGTGGAGCTCGCCGAGAAAACCCTCGGTGTCGTCGGCCTCGGCCGCATCGGCGCGCTGGTCGCGCAGCGCATGTCCGCCTTCGGCATGAAGGTCGTCGCCTACGACCCCTACGTCCAGCCCGCCCGCGCCGCCCAGATGGGCGTCAAGGTGCTGTCGCTCGACGAGCTGCTCGAGGTCGCCGACTTCATCACCGTGCACCTCCCCAAGACCCCCGAGACCCTCGGCCTGATCGGCGAGGACGCGCTGCACAAGGTCAAGCCGACCGTGCGGATCGTCAACGCCGCGCGCGGCGGCATCGTCGACGAGGCCGCGCTGTACTCGGCGCTCAAGGAGGGCCGCGTCGCGGGCGCCGGTCTCGACGTGTACGCGAAGGAGCCCTGCACGGACTCCCCGCTGTTCGAGCTCGACGAGGTGGTCTGCACCCCGCACCTGGGCGCCTCCACCGACGAGGCGCAGGAGAAGGCCGGTATCGCGGTGGCCCGCTCGGTCCGCCTGGCGCTCGCCGGTGAGCTGGTCCCCGACGCGGTCAACGTGCAGGGCGGGGTGATCGCCGAGGACGTCAAGCCGGGCCTGCCGCTCGCCGAGCGGCTCGGCCGGATCTTCACCGCGCTGGCCGGCGAGGTCGCCGTCCGCCTCGACGTCGAGGTCTACGGCGAGATCACCCAGCACGACGTCAAGGTGCTGGAGCTGTCCGCCCTCAAGGGTGTCTTCGAGGACGTCGTCGACGAGACCGTCTCCTACGTCAACGCGCCCCTGTTCGCCCAGGAGCGCGGGGTCGAGGTGCGCCTCACCACCAGCTCGGAGTCCCCGGACCACCGCAACGTCGTCACGGTGCGCGGCACCCTCACGGACGGCGAGGAGGTCTCGGTGTCCGGCACCCTGGCCGGCCCCAAGCACCTCCAGAAGATCGTCGCGGTCGGCGAGTACGACGTGGACCTCGCCCTCGCCGACCACATGGTCGTCCTGCGCTACGAGGACCGTCCCGGTGTCGTCGGCACCGTCGGCCGCATCCTCGGCGAGGCCGGTATCAACATCGCCGGTATGCAGGTCGCCCGTGCGACGGTCGGCGGCGAGGCCCTGGCCGTCCTGACGGTGGACGACACGGTCTCGGCGGCGGTCCTGGCGGAGGTCTCCTCCGAGATCGGCGCCACGTCGGCCCGCTCGGTCAACCTGGTCTGACCCGCCTGACCCGCCTGACCCGCCTGACCCGCCTGACCCGCCTGACCCGCCTGACCCGCCTGACCCGCCTGACCCGCCTGACCCGCCTGACCCATCTGGCTCATCCGGCCCGGCCGGGCTCGGGGGCTGAGAAGGTCTGACCTTCTCAGCCCTCTGCCGTGTCCGCGCCCGCGCCCGTGCCCGTGGCCGGGCCGTCAGGCATCGGCCCGTTCCGCGGTCCGCCCGGCCGCGGGATCCGGCCGCCGCGGCCGAGCGCGCCGCAGGGTCACCGCCGCGGCCGCCGACGCCGCCGCGAGCACCACGGCACCGGCGACCGCCGCCGCGTGCATCCCGCCGGTGAACGCCTCCCGCGCCGTGGCGGTGAGCGACTCGCCCGCCCGCCCCGGCAGCCGCCCGGCGACGGCGAGGGCACCGCCCAGCGTCTCGCGCGCCGCGTCCGGAGCGGACGCCGGGACACGGTGCCGGTAGACCGCCGTACCGATCGACCCCAGCAGCGCCATGCCCAGCGCGCCGCCGAACTCCGCGCCGGTCTCCAGCAGCGAGGAGGCCGAGCCCGCCCGCTCGGCCGGTGCCGTGCCCATCGCGAGGTCGGTCACCTGGGAGATCGCCACGACGATCCCCGAGGCGAGCACCCCGCACGCGGTGAGGACCAGCCACAGCGAGCCGGTGCCCGCCGGTACGAGCAGCCCGTAGCCGAGCGCGGCGACGCCGAAGCCCGCGGCCACGACGAGAGCCCGGTCGACGCCCTTCTGGACGAGCACCGTGGCCAGCGGCGCGGCCATGCCGATCGGCACCGAGGGGAGCAGCGCCCACAGGGCCGCCTCCATCGCGCTCCTGCCGAGCACGGACTGGAGGTACTGCGTGGTGAAGTAGGCCGAGCCCATCATCCCGAAGGACGCCACGAGGTTCAGGACCACGGCGGGCGTGAAGCCGCGGGCGCGCAGCAGCGCGGGGGAGACCATCGGGGCGGCCGTGGTGCGCTGGCGGTGCACGAACAGGACGGCGAACAGCAGGCCCACGGTGATCGCGACGACATAGCGGACGTGCCAGCCCTCGGAGGGGATCTCCTTGAGGCCGTAGACCACGGGCAGTACGGCGGCCATCGACAGCGGGACGCTCGGCCGGTCGAAGCGGCCGGGGGAGGGGTCCCTGGACTCGGGGAGCAGGAACGGGCCGAGCACCAGGAGCAGGGCCATCGCGGGCAGGTTCACCAGGAAGACCGAGCCCCACCAGAAGTACTGCACGAGCACACCGCTCATGACCGAGCCCAGCGCGACGCCCGCCGTCATCACCCCGGACCACAGCCCGATGGCCTTCGCGCGCTGCCCGGGGTCGGTGAACATCGTGCGGATCAGCGCCATGGTCGACGGCATCAGGGTCGCGCCGCCCACACCGAGCACCGCGCGGGCGGCGATCAGCGTCCCGGCGCTGTCGGCGTAGGCGGCGGCGAGGGAGGCGGCGCCGAACGCCGCCGCGCCGGTCAGCAGCAGTCTGCGGCGCCCGACGCGGTCGCCCAGGGAGCCCATCGTCATCAGCAGTCCGGCGAGGACGAAGGCGTAGATGTCGAAGATCCACAGCTGCTGGGTGCCGCTGGGACGCAGATCGGCGCTGATCGCCGGGATCGCGAAGTAGAGGACGGAGACGTCCATGGACACCAGCAGCAGCGGCAGCATCAGCACGCCCAGCGCGGTCCATTCACGGCGTCCGGCGCGGGCGCCGGTGGTGCTCGTCGGGTTCGTCGGGTTCGTCATGACGGGGACTGTACAAGCGTATTAAACGCTCGTCTAGAACACTTGTATAAGTCATGTGTATGGGACGCTTGTATGGATCGCGTAGGCTGGCGCGCATGGGACACCGTGAGGATCTGCTCGAAGGCGCCAAGCGCTGTCTGCTGGAGAAGGGCTTCGCCCGTACGACGGCGCGCGACATCGTCAGGGAGTCCGGGACGAACCTGGCCTCGATCGGCTACCACTACGGCTCCAAGGACGCCCTGCTCGTCCAGGCGTACGTGGCGCTGGTCGAGGAGTGGGGCGACCGCTTCCACCCCGGCGCGGACGGCCCCTCGATGACGCCCGCCCGTTCCCTGGACCGCTTCCGGGAGGTGTGGACGAGCGTCACGGATTCGCTGCCCGAGTCACGGGCGGTATGGCTGCTCAGCTTCGAGATCGTCCTGCTGGGCGACCGGATGCCCGAGGTGCGCAGGCTGCTGGCCGAGGCGCAGGAGGCGAGCCGCTCCGGGCTGATCCCCCTCTTCACCGACGTCCCGGAACCGGACCTGGACAAGGCGGTCGTCGACACGGAGGGGCGCTTCTACCTGACCCTCCTCCAGGGCCTCATGCTCCAGTGGATCTTCGACCCCGGCACGGCCACGGACGCCGCACAGCTGACGGACGGCCTGCGCCGGGTGCTGGAGGGAGCCCGCGGGACGGAGGCGGGGGCGCGCGAGGCGGAGTGAGCGCACGGCGGGACGGACGTCAGCCCCGTCGCCCTGCCCGCCCCCTCACAGCCGGTGCGCCTTCAGGGCCATGTGCAGCAGCAGCCGGGACTCGCCGTCGGTCAGGTCCAGGCCGGTGAGGCGCTCCACCCGTGAGAGCCGGTAGTACAGCGTCTGGCGGTGGATGCCGAGCCGCGCCGCCGTACGGGCCGCCTGGCCCGCGCAGTCGAGATAGACCTCCGCCGTGTGCGCCAGCTCGCGGTGCTCGGGACCGAGCAGGGCCCGTACGGCGGGATCGGGCGGCGTCTGCGGGGGCAGCGCCGTGAGCAGCCGGAACGGGCCCAGCGCCGCCCACTCCGCGACCGGCCCGAGCCGGGGCTCGGCGCGCACCGCGCGGGCCGCCGCCGACGCCTCGCGCCACGCCTCGCCGATGTCGCTGAACCCCGCCCGCCCGGCCCCCACCCCCGCCGCCGTGGCCGCGGCCTCCGCACCCGGCAGCAGCCGCGCCCGCTCCAGCAGCCGGGTCGCCGCCGACACCGCCGGGGCCGGACTGTCCGCCGAACGCAGTCTGACCAGCGCCGCCAGACACTGTGCCGCGTCCCCCCACGGCACCGCGCACAGGGCTGTCGCGCCGGGCAGGGTGCGCACCGAGGGCGCGTCGTCCGGGTCGGCCGAGGGCCACGGGGCCACGCAGATCACCGTGTGCGGGCCGTCGGCCCGGGGACCCAGCGCCGTACGCAGCTCCGCCACGGCCATGTCCCGCTCCCAGCCCCGGCCCGCCGTCAGCACCGCCCGCAGCTCACGGGTGAGGTCGGCACCGTGCTGCGCCTCGTCGGCCAGCAGCGCGCCGATCCGCACCGTGACCTCCATCGCCGCCGCCAGCTGCCGCTCGGCCGGGCCGGGATCGTCGTACAGCAGCCACACGTACCCCAGGACCACGCCCCGGTGCCGCACCGGCAGGCAGATCCGGCCGCGGTAGACGCCCGCCTCCGGGGTCGGCGGGATGCGCACCGGACCGGTCGCCCGGGTGATGCCGAACCCCTCGAACCAGGACCGCACCGCCGCGGTGGAACGCCGGGTGAGGATCGAGCGGGTGCGCACCGGGTCCAGCGCCGCCGGATCGAGGTCGCCCTCGCTGTCGTAGGCACCGAAGGCGATCAGCTCGAAGTCGCGGTTCTCCAGGGTCGCCGGCGCGCCGAGCAGCTCGGAGATCTCGTCGACCAGCTCCTGGTAGTCACCCCTGTGTTCCGACGTCACCCGGTCAGTTTCCCGCACTTTCCGGCCAGGCTTCATACATCTGTCTGAGATCGGTGGCGCGGATGCCTGACAGCTGTCGATGGCTCACGCTCGAAACGGTCCTTACTTTTCAAGTGGTTCTCCGTGCCGCACCCGGATCGGATCGCCGGAAGCCCGCACAGCCGCATCCCGCATCGCCGGGAACCCGCACCGTCGCGGGCCCGCCCCGCCCGTGACCCCGAATTCCCGCAGCGCCGCATCCCCGTAACCCCGTAACCCCGTAATCCCGAATCGCCGCAAGTCCGGACCGCCGCACACCGGCCGTTCCGTTGCCCGTGCCAGTTGGAGGTGCCCCGTGCTGGGTCCCGTGATTCTCGCCGCGTCGCGCAGCGACCGGATGCGACGCCTGATCTCGGCGGCCCCGGTGACCAGGCAGGTCGTCGACCGGTTCATCCCGGGCGAGACCCTCGACGACATCGTGCCCGTCATCCGGGACCTCACCGGCCGCGGCCTCGACCTCACCATGGACGTCGTCGGCGAGGACATCACCGGACCCGGTCAGGCCGCGGCCGCCCGCGACGCCTACCTCGCCCTCGTCGGCCGGCTCCGGGAACTCGGCCTCGGCAAGCGGGTCGAGATGTCGGTCAAGCTGTCGATGTTCGGGCAGTCGCTGCCCGGCGGCCACGAACTGGCGCTCACCAACGTCCGCCCGGTCGTCGAGGCGGCCGCCGCCATCGGCACCACGGTCACCCTGGACGCCGAGGACCACACCACCCTCGACTCGATGTTCGCGATCCACGAGGAACTGCGGAGGGACCACCCGCAGACCGGCTGCGTCATCCAGGCGTACCTCTTCCGCACCGAGGCCGACGCCCGCCGCCTCGCCGCGAGCGGCAGCCGGGTACGGCTGGTCAAGGGCGCCTACAAGGAGCCCGCCGAGGTCGCCCACCAGCAGAAGCACGAGATCGACAAGGCGTACGTCCGCATCCTGAAGATCCTCATGGCGGGCGACGGCTACCCGATGATCGGCTCCCACGACCCGCGCCTCATCGCCGTCGCCCAGGAGCTCGCCCACCGGGCCGGGCGCAAACCGGACGAGTACGAGTTCCAGATGCTCTACGGCATCCGCGGCGACGAGCACCAGCGCCTCGCCGCCGAGGGCCACCGCATGCGCGTCTACACCGCCTACGGCACCGACTGGTACGGCTACTTCATGCGCCGCCTCGCGGAGAAGCCGGCCAACCTGCGCTTCTTCGTCCGCAGCATGATGGGCAACGGCTGATCCCCCCGCCTGCCCTCCGCCACCCCCACCCCGATCCCACCGCCACCCGCGCCACAAGGAGTACGGAACCCATGGACGCCGTCACCCAGGTCCCCACGCCCGTCAACGAGCCGGTGCACGGCTACGCCCCCGGTTCGCCCGAGCGCGCCCGGCTGGAGGCGAAGCTCAGGGAGCTGGCCGAGAACCCGGTCGACCTGCCGTGCGTCATCGGCGGCGAGCGGCGGATGGGCGGCGGGGAACCGTTCCAGGTCGTGCAGCCCCACCGCCACAAGGCCGTCATCGGCACCCTGCGCAACGCCACCCACCAGGACGCGAAGGACGCCGTCGACGCGGCCCTGGCCGCCGCGCCCGCCTGGCGCGCGATGGCCTTCGACGACCGCGCCGCGATCATCCTGCGCGCCGCCGAACTGCTCGCCGGCCCCTGGCGCGAGACGATCGCCGCCTCCACCATGCTCGGCCAGTCCAAGACCGTCCAGCAGGCCGAGATCGACACCCCCTGCGAGCTGGTCGACTTCTGGCGCTTCAACGTGCACTACGCCCGCCAGATCCTCGCCGAGCAGCCCCCGGTCAACTCCCCGGGCGTGTGGAACCGCCTCGACCACCGCCCGCTGGAGGGCTTCGTCTACGCGATCACCCCGTTCAACTTCAGCGCCATCGCGGGCAACCTGCCCACCGCGCCCGCGCTGATGGGCAACGTGGTGGTGTGGAAGCCGTCCCCGACCCAGACCCACGCCGCCGTGCTGCTGCTGAGGCTGCTGGAGGAGGCCGGGCTGCCCAAGGGCGTCATCAACCTCGTCACCGGCGACGGCATCGCCGTCTCCGAGGTCGTCCTCGAGCACCGTGACCTGGCCGGCATCCACTTCACCGGCTCCACGAAGACCTTCCAGTACCTGTGGAGGACGGTCGGCGCCAACATCGAGAAGTACCGCTCCTACCCGCGGCTGGTCGGCGAGACCGGCGGCAAGGACTTCCTGGTCGCCCACCCCAGCGCCGACCGCGCCGTCCTGAAGACCGCGCTGACCCGGGGCGCCTTCGAGTACCAGGGCCAGAAGTGCAGCGCCACCTCCCGCGCCTACCTCCCCGCGTCCCTCTGGAACGACGGCTTCCGTGAGGAGTTCGCCGCCGAGACCGACTCCCTCACCATGGGCGACGTCACCGACCTGTCCCACTTCCTGGGCGCCGTCATCGACGAGCGGGCGTTCGCCAAGAACAAGGCCGCCATCGAGCGGGCAGCGGCCGACCCGGCCTGCACGATCGTCGCGGGCGGCTCCTGCGACGACTCGGTCGGCTGGTTCGTCCGCCCGACCGTCATCGAGTGCACCGACCCGGACAACGAGGTCTTCCGCACCGAGTACTTCGGCCCGATCCTCGCCGTGCACGTCTACGAGGACGACCGCTACGACGAGATGCTGACCCAGATGGAGTCGGTGTCCGACTACGCCCTCACCGGCTCGGTCATCGCGGGCGACCGCGCGGCGGCGGCGTACACGATGGAGAAGCTGCGCTACGCGGCCGGCAACTTCTACATCAACGACAAGTCGACCGGCGCCGTCGTCGGCCAGCAGCCCTTCGGCGGCGGCCGCGCCTCCGGCACCGACGACAAGGCCGGCGCCCCGCAGAACCTCATGCGCTGGACCCTGACCCGGGCCATCAAGGAGACCCTGGTCCCGCCGACCGACCACACCTACCCCCACATGGGCTGACAGCCTCCTCGGCACGGGCCGGGCGGCGCGCACCCCGAGCGCGCCGCCCGGCCCGTCGGCATATCTGCCCCAGGACGAAAACACAGGTCACAGGCGTGTGACACACCGCACTGTCTCAGATAGTAGGAAGTCCGAGTAAGTGTGGAGACAGGAGCGGCCGACTCCACTACTTTTGTAGGAGCCGAACGAATCGCTCGATCCAGCGAATGGCGGCCGTGAGCCGGGCCCCGTGCAGGTGATCCCTGCGGCACGCTCCCCGCCCAACCGGCGTCTCGAACCCTCTCCCCCCGTACTCCCGGATGCTCGAAGGAGTCGATCCCCCATGGCCGAGACCGCCGTCCGCCCCCGCGTCCGTCACCAGTCCCGCTCCAGCGAGGCCGACCGCAAGAACGCCGCCGCGGCGCTCCAGCGCGCCCTCGACCGCCGTGACAACGGCGGCTCCACCGGTCACTGAGACCGGCCGGACCCCCGTCAGGCCCGGCCGCCCGCCGGACCCGCACCGAGCCGCACCACCAGCCGGGAGCCGCGCCCGCGCGGTGCGGCGCGGCCCCTGGGCGCGCTCCGCGCTCAGCCGCCGCGCCGCACCTCGAAGTGGTCGATGCGCTTGCCGCTCTGTGCCAGCGCCGACACCTTCAGCACCGGCCGCGCACCCGCCCGCGCCTCCACCGACAGGAACGAGAAGCCCCGGTAGCGCACCCGCGACCACTCCACGGTCTCCTGGTGCGCGTTCCGGGACTTGGTCCAGTGGAAGGTCTGCACGGACTCGACGCGGGTCACATGCCCCTCGTAGCTCTCCTTGGCGCCCTCCGGGAACGAGTACAGGTCCTTCCCGCCGCCGCCCGCCGTGACGTACACGATCCCGTCCCGGGTCGGGTCGGTCGAGCCGCCGATGGGCACCGCGCGGCCGACCTTGCCCTTCTTCACGGCGTCCGTGCGCTCGTACACATGGTTGTGGCCGTTGACGACCAGGTCCACCTGGTGCTTGGTGAACAGCGGCAGCCACGCGTCGCGGACCCCGCCGTCGGAGGCGTGCGAGGAGGTGGAGTAGGCGCAGTGATGGAAGAAGACCACGACGAAGTCGACGTCCTTCGCGGCGCGCAGCCGGGCGAGCGTCCGGTCCAGCCACGCCGTCTGCCTGCCGTGCGTGTGACCGAGGTTGGCGGGGATCTCGTACGACACGTCGTTCGCGTCGAGGGCGACGAAGCCGACGTTGCCGTAGACGAAGGAGTACACCCCCGGCGCCGTACGGGGGTCGGGGCCGTCGGCCGGCAGGGACCAGCGGGCGAGCTGGCCGCCGTAGCCGTCCGGCGAGTACCAGGCCTCCATGTCGTGGTTGCCGGTCGTCACCATCCACGGCACCGAACGGGCCACCGGCTCCGTCTGCTTGAGGAACAGGTCCCAGAACGTGGGGTCGTAGCCGTCGGACTTCTTGCCCTGCCCGTTGACGTCGGCGTAGCAGATGTCCCCGGCGTGCAGATGGAAGGCCGGCTTCAGCCGCCGCAGGGCGCTGTCGTTGGCGGCGGCGCTGGTGCCGACGCCCTGGTCGCCGAAGGCGGTGAAGGTGAACGACGCCGGGCGTGCGGGCGCCGTGCGGAACGCGGTGATCGTGGCGCGGTGTGCGGCGGAGGCCGGGTCGAAGCCCTCGTGGCCGACGCCGTAGTAGTACGTCGTGCCGGGCGTGAGGCCGTCCAGGGCGGCGTGCACGTAGTACTGCTCGACCGCCGGCCGCACCCCGGTGACCCCCGGGGTGTGCAGATCGCGGATCTCGGCGGCGACGCGGTGGGTCAGCTGGTCGGGGCGCAGCCCCACCCGCACGTACGGCTTGCGCACCGCGGCCGGCAGCTGCCAGGAGATCCGCATCTGCGTCTTCGGGTCGGCGCCGAAGGCGAGATGGCGGCCGAACGGGATGACGTGGGCGCCGCGCACCTTGGACGTGACGGGCGACGGGACGGCGCCCGAGGAAACTCCCGCCGGGGAGGTGGCCGGGGTGCCGGTGGACGTGACGCCGCCGCAGCCGGTGAGCAGCCCGCCCGCCGCCACCGCTCCGGCGGTCACCAGGGAGCGGCGCCGGAACAGCCTGGTGCGCAGGTACTCGTGCTGCTCGGCCATGCTCATGCGTTCGGCGAGCCGCGGCGGGATACCGAAGTCGGGGGTCTCCATGCCGGTGAACTTCCCTTCGTGTGCCGACCAGAGCCACACATACGGGTGAACTTAGGCCAACAGAATGACGCCTACCCGGGGTGCGGACACCGCCCGCCACGCCCCACGCAGCCGCCGCTGTCCGCATCGCGGACACCTCATGTCATTCCATGGGACGAGGAGTAGGGTGCCGACATGTCTCGCAGCATCGATCTCGCAGTGATCCCCGGTGACGGCATCGGCCAGGAAGTCGTGGCCGAAGGCCTCAAGGTCCTCTCCGCCGTCCTCCCGGAGGACGTGAAGCTGGAGACGAAGGACTACGACTTCGGCGCCAAGCGCTACCACGCCACCGGTGAGACCCTCACCGACGCCGACCTGGAAGCCCTCGAGCAGCACGACGCGATCCTGCTCGGCGCGATCGGCGACCCGTCCGTGCCGTCCGGCGTCCTGGAGCGCGGCTTCCTGCTCAAGCTCCGCTTCGCCTTCGACCACCACGTCAACCTGCGTCCCTCGAAACTGCTGCCCGGCGTCGCCACCCCGCTCGCCGGTGAGCCGAGCATCGACTTCGTGGTCGTCCGCGAGGGCACCGAGGGCCCGTACACCGGCAACGGCGGCACCATCCGGAAGGGCACCCCGCACGAGGTCGCCACGGAGGTCTCCGTGAACACGGCCTACGGCGTCGAGCGCGTCGTCCGTGACGCCTTCGCCCGCGCCCAGGCCCGCCCGCGCAAGAAGCTCACGCTGGTCCACAAGAACAACGTGCTGACCTTCGCCGGCCACCTGTGGACGAACGTCTTCCACAAGGTCGCCGAAGAGTTCCCCGAGGTCGAGACCGACTACCTGCACGTCGACGCCGCGACCATCTTCCTGGTCACCCAGCCCGAGCGGTTCGACGTCATCGTCACCGACAACCTCTTCGGCGACATCATCACCGACCTCGCCGCGGCCGTCTCCGGCGGCATCGGCGTGGCCGCGTCGGGCAACATCAACCCGAGCGGCGAGTTCCCGTCCATGTTCGAGCCGGTGCACGGCTCGGCCCCGGACATCGCGGGCCAGGGCAAGGCCGACCCCACGGCCACCGTCCTGTCCGTCGCCCTGCTCCTGCGCCACCTCGGCTACGAGGCCGAGGCGGCCCGGATCGAGGATGCCGTCTCCACCGACCTGGCGGAGCGCACCGGCAGGCCCGCCCGCAGCACCTCCGAGATCGGCGACGCGCTCGCCGTACGAGTAGCCGGCTGACCCCGCGCTCCTCGAAACCTCGCTTCGAAGCCGCCGGGTCGCATCCGCACCCGGTGGCTTCGCCATGTGCCCCACCGGGTGCCACCATCAACCCCCGGACCGCCCACACGCCCATTCCGGCCGGCGCGGGCCACGCGCGATAATCGAACGTGGAGCCGCGAGCCGCAGACCGGGGCGATGCCCGGACGTCCCGGCTCGGACGTCCCGCCACCGGCCGCCCGCCGGCCGGACGGACGTGAGCGCGGCCCCGTCACTACAACCGGTGAAGGACACAACCACTCATGACGACGCCCACGATCGAGCTGAAGCCCTCCGCAACCCCCCTCGCCGCCGCCGAGCGCGAGGCGATCCTGGCCGATCCAGGGTTCGGCCGCCACTTCACCGACCACATGGTGACGATCAGGTGGACCGAGGGCCGCGGCTGGCACGACGGGCAGCTCGTTCCCTACGCGCCGATCCCCCTCGACCCCGCGACCAACGTCCTGCACTACGCGCAGGAGGTCTTCGAGGGACTCAAGGCGTACCGGCTGCCCGACGGCTCCGTCGCCACCTTCCGCCCCGAGAAGAACGCCCGCCGCTTCCAGGCGTCCGCCCGCCGCCTCGCCATGCCCGAACTGCCCGTCGAGACGTTCGTCGAGGCGTGCGACCTGCTGGTCCGGCAGGACAAGGACTGGGTCCCGGCGCACGGCGGCGAGGACTCCCTCTACCTGCGCCCCTTCATGATCGCCACGGAGGTCGGGCTCGGTGTCCGGCCCGCCAACGAGTACCTGTTCCTCGTCATCGCCTCCCCGGCGAGCGCGTACTTCCCCGGCGGCGTCAAGCCGGTCTCCATCTGGGTCTCCGAGGACCACGTCCGCGCCGTCCCCGGCGGCATGGGCGACGCCAAGACCGGCGGCAACTACGCCGCCTCCCTGCTCGCCCAGGCCGAGGCCGCCGCGGAGGGCTGCGCCCAGGTCTGCTACCTCGACGCGGTCGAGCGCACCTGGGTCGAGGAACTCGGCGGCATGAACCTCTACTTCGTCTACGGCGACCGCATCGTCACGCCGACCCTCACCGGCTCCATCCTGGAGGGCGTCACCCGTGACTCCCTCCTCGCCCTCGCCCGCGACCTCGGGTACCAGGCGGAGGAGGGCCGCGTCTCCGTCGACCAGTGGCAGCGCGACTCGGAGAACGGCACCCTGACCGAGGTCTTCGCCTGCGGCACCGCCGCCGTGATCACCCCGGTCGGCACGGTCAAGCGCACGGGCGCCGCCTGGCAGCAGTCGGACGGAGAGCCCGGCGAGGTCACCCTCCGGCTGCGCCAGGCCCTGCTGGACATCCAGCGGGGCGTCGCGGAGGACACCCACGGCTGGATGCACCGGCTGGGCTGAGCCGTCTGATCGAGCAACGCTCAAAAGGGGAAGCACCGGAAGAACTCCGGTGCTTCCGCTTTTTCACGTCCGCGTCTAGAGTCAAGTTTAGAGTAGTGTTCTAACCTTTTCGGCATCCGCGACCGCGCGGTGCCGCACCCGGCGAGGAGGCACCGGCGCGTGCGACTCACCCCCACCGAACGGGACCGGCTGCTGCTGTTCTCGGCCGCCGAACTGGCCCGGGCCCGCAAGGCGCGCGGCCTGCGGCTCAACGTGCCCGAGGCGACCGCGCTCGTCGCCGACACGGTGTGCGAGGCCGCCCGGGACGGTGCCCGGCTCGCCGAGGCGATCGAGCGGGCCCGCGCCGTGCTCGGCCCCGGCGACGTGCTGCCCGGCGTCGCCGACATCGTCACCGAGGTACAGGTCGAGGCGGTCTTCGACGACGGCTCCCGGCTCGCGGTCGTCACCGACCCGATCGGCGGCACCGGCGGCACCGGCGACGGTGACGGCACCGGCAGCCTCGGCGACGGCGCGCCGGGTGCCCTGCTGCCGGGCCCCGCGCACGAGGAGCCGGCCGCGGTGGTCCGGCTGCGCGTCACCAACACGGCCGCCGTCCCGGTGTCCGTCACCTCGCACTTCCACTTCTTCGAGGCCAACCCGCGGCTCGACTTCGACCGCGCCGCCGCCTACGGGATGCGGCTCGCGGTGCCCGCCGGATCGTCGGTGCGGTTCGGGCCGGGGGAGAGCGCCGAGGTCGGCCTGGTCCCGGTCGGCGGTGCCCGGGTCGCCATCGGGTTCGCCGGGCTGGTCGACGGGCCGCTGGACGCGCCGGGGGCCAGGGAGGAGGCGCTGCGGAGGGCCGCGGCGTGCGGGTACCTGGGGGCGGGCCGGTGAAGGCGCGCCCGGTGGACCCGTACGAGTACGCCGCCGTGCACGGCCCCCGCGCCGGGGACCGGGTCCGGCTCGGCGACTCCGGACTGGTGATCCGCGTGGAGTCCGACGCGCAGCGGCCCGGCGACGAGTTCCTCGCCGGGTTCGGCAAGACCGCCCGCGACGGGCTCCACCTCAAGGCCGCCGCCGTCCGCGACACCTGCGACCTCGTGATCAGCAACGTCGTCGTGATCGACGCGGTGCTGGGCGTCCGGAAGGTGTCCATCGGCGTCCGCGAGGGGCGTATCCACGCCGTCGGGCGGGCCGGGAACCCCGACACCCTCGACGGCGTGGACGTCGTGGTCGGCACCGGCACCACCATCGTGTCCGGCGAGGGGCTCATCGCCACCGCGGGCGCCGTCGACACACACGTCCATCTGCTGTCCCCGCGCGTCATGGAGGCATCCCTGGCCTCCGGCGTGACCACGATCATCGGCCAGGAGTTCGGGCCGGTGTGGGGCGTCGGCGTCAACTCGCCGTGGGCGCTGCGGCACGCGTTCGGCGCCTTCGACGCCTGGCCCGTCAACATCGGCTTCCTGGCCCGGGGTTCGTCGTCCTCACCGGCGCCGCTGGTGGAGGCGCTGGCGGAGGGCGGGGCGAGCGGGTTCAAGGTGCACGAGGACATGGGCGCCCACACCCGCGCGCTGGACACGGCGTTGCGGGTCGCCGAGGAACACGACGTCCAGGTCGCACTGCACAGCGACGGGCTGAACGAGTGCCTGGCCGTCGAGGACACCCTGGCCGTGCTCGACGGCCGTACCGTGCACGCCTTCCACATCGAGGGCTGCGGCGGCGGCCACGTCCCGAACGTCCTGAAAATGGCCGGGGTCGCCCACGTCATCGGCTCCTCCACCAACCCCACGCTGCCCTTCGGCCGGGACGCGGTCGCCGAGCACTACCGGATGATCGTCGCCGTGCACGGCCTGAAGACCGACCTGCCCGGTGACGCCGCCCTGGCCCGCGACCGCATCCGCGCCGGGACCATGGGAGCCGAGGACGTGCTCCACGACCTGGGCGCCATCGGCATCACCTCCTCCGACGCGCAGGGCATGGGCCGGGCGGGCGAGACCGTGCGCCGTACGTTCGCCCTGGCCGGGAAGATGAAGGCCGAACGCGGCACCGGCGGCGACCCGGACGACGGCCGTGACGGGGACCACGACAACGCCCGCGTCCTGCGCTACCTCGCCAAGCTGACCGTCAACCCGGCCATCGCCCACGGCCTCGCGCACGAGGTCGGCTCCCTGGAGCCCGGCAAGCTCGCGGACATCGTGCTGTGGCGGCCCGAGTACTTCGGTGCCAAGCCGCAGCTGGTCCTGAAGGCGGGCTTCCCCGCGTACGGCGTCACCGGCGATCCGAACGCGGCCACCGACACCTGCGAACCCCTCGTCCTGGGACCCCAGTTCGGGGCGCACGGCGCCGCACCGGCCGACCTCTCCGTGGCCTTCGTCGCCCGGGCCGCCCTGGACCTGGGCGACGACCGCCTCCCCACCCGGCGCCGCAGGGTCGCCGTCCGCGGCACCCGCGGCATCGGCCCGGCCGACCTGCGCCTCAACTCCCGTACCGGCACGGTCGACGTGGACCAGCGCACCGGCCTGGTCACCCTCGACGGGGAGCCGCTGCGCTCCCGCCCCGCGGACTCCGTGTCCCTCAACCGCCTCTACTTCCTCTAGGGATCACCCGCCATGCCGACCGAGTCCCCTGCCGCAGACGGCTACCGCATGCCCGCCGAATGGACCCCGCACGAACGCACCTGGATGGCGTGGCCGGGCCCGAACCCCACCTTCGACGACCCGGACGACCTCGCCGCCGCCCGCCGCGCCTGGGCCGAAGTCGCCCGCACCATAGGCCGGTTCGAACCGGTGACGATGGTGTGCGGCCAGGGGCAGTCGGCCGGGGCGAGCGCGCTGCTCGGTCCGGGCACCGACCTCGTCGAACGCGACCTCGACGACGCGTGGCTGCGGGACACCGGCCCCACCTTCCTGGTGGACGGCAACGGCGGACTCGCCGCCGTCGACTGGACGTTCAACGGCTGGGGCGCCCAGCACTGGGCCCGCTGGGAGCACGACGCGAAGATCGCCGGACACGTCGCCGACCTCGCGGGCGCGACGACGTACGCCTCGGAGCTGGTCAACGAGGGCGGCGCGATCCACGTCGACGGCGAGGGCACCGTCCTCCTCACGGAGACGGTGCAGCTGGGCCCGGAGCGCAACCCGGGCTGGACGAGGGAGCGGGCCGAGGCCGAGATCCACGCCAAGCTCGGCACCAGCAAGGCGATCTGGCTCCCGAGGGGCCTCACCGGCGACTACCCCGCCCCGCCGTCCCCGTCCGCCCCGCCGGGCACGGCCCCCGGCGGCTACGGCACCCTCGGCCACGTCGACATCGTCGCGGCGTTCGCCCGCCCCGGCGTCGTCGTGGTCCATCACCAGCCGGACCCCGCACACCCCGACCACGAGGTCACCGGGGAAGCGGCGGGCATCCTGCGCGCGTCGACGGACGCGCGGGGCCGCCCCCTGGAGGTGGTCGAGGTCCCGGCCCCCACCGTCCTGGAGGCGGACGGCCGCTGGGCCGACTGGTCCTACATCAACCACTACCTCTGCAACGGCGCCGTGATCCTGTGCGCCTTCGACGACCCGCGGGACGACACGGCCGCCGGGATCTTCCGCCGTCTCTTCCCCGGGCGGACGGTCGTACCGGTCGACGCCCGTACGATCTTCTCCGGCGGGGGCGGCATCCACTGCATCACACAGCAGCAGCCCAGGATCTGATCACGAGGAGGGACCCATGGCCGGTGCTGGGCGCAGACAGGCCCCGCCCCGCGAGGACGTCCTCGCCGCCGCCATGAGCATGATCGCCGAGCGCGGTCTGGAGAAGCTCACCATGGCGGCGCTCGGCCGTGAGGTCGGCATGAGCAGCGGCCACCTCCTCTACTACTTCCGCTCCAAGGACGAACTCCTGCTGCGCACCCTGGAGTGGAGCGAGGACCGCCTCGGCGCCGAACGCGCGCGTCTCCTCAGCGCCCCGGCGCCGGCCCGCGCCCGCCTCGACGCGTACATCGGCCTGTACACGCCCGCCGGCCACCGCGACCCGCACTGGACACTGTGGCTGGAGGTCTGGAACCGCTCGCAGCACGCCGGTGACGACGCCCGCGCCCGCCAGGCGGCCATCGAGGCCGCCTGGCACCGCGACCTGACGGCGCTGCTCGCCGAGGGCGTCTCCCGGGGCGAGTTCCGCCCCGTCGACCCCGACCGCTTCGCCACCCGCCTGCGCGCCCTGCTCGACGGCTTCTCCGTCAACGTGGCCGTGGGCCTGCGCGGCACGGACCGCCGAGGCGTCCTGACCCATGTGTCGGAGTTCCTGGACGGGACGCTGGGCGGAGCGGCGCCCGCCGGCACCGTCCGACCGACCGCATCCTGAGACGGCTGTGAACGTGGCCAGGAGCCTGTGCCAGACTGCCCCCGTGCTCTCGTTGGCCATGATTATTGGCAGCAGGCGCGCCGGTCCGCAGTGACCGCCCCAGTACGACCAGGTACGGGCGGCCACCGTCGTCCTCGACCCGCGCGCAGACCTCTCGCACCCGCGAGAGGTTTTTCGTTTTCCTGGCCCATCCACAACCGGGAACGAGAGCGCGAGGGACCATGGGGGGACGGTGGAGCCGGTTCTTCCGGTACGACCGAGAACCAAACAGGAGCCTTGACACCATGACCGCACCCAGCGAGCTCGACGATTCGTTCCACGTCTTCGACACCACCCTGCGCGACGGCGCCCAGCGGGAGGGCATCAACCTCACCGTCGCGGACAAGCTCGCCATCGCACGGCACCTGGACGACTTCGGCGTGGGCTTCATCGAGGGCGGCTGGCCCGGCGCCAACCCGCGGGACACGGAGTTCTTCGCCCGCGCCCGGGAAGAGATCGACTTCCGGCACGCCCAGCTGGTCGCCTTCGGCGCGACCCGCCGCGCCGGAGCCAAGGCCGCGGACGACCCGCAGGTCAGGGCGCTGCTGGAGTCCGGGGCGCCGGTGATCACCCTGGTCGCGAAGTCCCACGACCGGCATGTGGAGCTGGCGCTGCGCACCACGCTGGAGGAGAACCTGGAGATGGTGCGGGACACCGTCTCCCACCTCGTCGCGCAGGGCCGCCGCGTCTTCGTCGACTGCGAGCACTTCTTCGACGGCTACCGGGCGAACCCCGAGTACGCCAAGTCCGTCGTACGGACCGCCTCGGAGGCGGGCGCGGCCGTGGTGATCCTGTGCGACACCAACGGCGGCATGCTCCCGGCGCAGGTCAACGCGGTCGTCTCGACGGTGCTGGCCGACACCGGCGCCCGGCTCGGCATCCACGCCCAGGACGACACCGGCTGCGCCGTCGCCAACACCCTCGCCGCGGTCGACGCGGGCGCGACCCACGTGCAGTGCACGGCCAACGGCTACGGCGAACGGGTCGGCAACGCCAACCTGTTCCCGGTCGTCGCGGCCCTGGAACTGAAGTACGGCAAGAAGGTCCTCCCCGACGGCCGGCTGCGCGAGATGACCCGCATCTCCCACGCCGTCGCCGAGGTCGTCAACCTCACCCCGTCCACCCACCAGCCCTACGTCGGCGTCTCGGCCTTCGCCCACAAGGCGGGCCTGCACGCCTCCGCGATCAAGGTCGACCCGGACCTCTACCAGCACATCGACCCCGAGCGGGTCGGCAACACCATGCGGATGCTGGTGTCGGACATGGCGGGCCGCGCGTCCATCGAGCTCAAGGGCAGGGAACTGGGCGTCGACCTGGGCGGCGACCGCGAGCTGGTCGGCCGGGTGGTCGAACGCGTCAAGGAACGCGAGCTGAAGGGCTACACCTACGAGGCGGCGGACGCGAGCTTCGAACTCCTGCTGAGGGCGGAGCTCGAGGGCAGGCCGCTCACGTACTTCAGGGTCGAGTCCTGGCGGGCGATCGTCGAGGACCGCCCCGACGGCACCCACGCCAACGAGGCCACGGTGAAACTGTGGGCGAAGAGCGAGCGCATCGTCGCCACGGCCGAGGGCAACGGCCCGGTCAACGCCCTGGACCGCGCCCTGCGGGTGGCCCTGGAGAGGATCTACCCCCAGCTGGCGAAGCTGGAACTGGTGGACTACAAGGTCCGCATCCTGGAGGGCAAGCACGGCACCAGCTCCACCACCCGGGTCCTGATCGCCACCTCGGACGGCGCCGGCGAATGGTCCACGGTGGGCGTGGCCGAGAACGTCATCGCCGCCTCCTGGCAGGCCCTGGAGGACGCCTACGCCTACGGCCTCCTGCGCGCGGGAGTGGAACCGGCGGAATGACCCCGCACCCGCCCCGGCCACGCCCGGACGGTCCGTGGCCGGGGCACGGGGGGACCTGACCCGCCCTCACCGGCGGCCACAGACCACCCCGACTCCACCGTTCACCTCGGCCCGGTGCCGGGGTGCCGTAGGGTCGCCGCATGCGGTGGAGGACAGGGCCGGTCATAGCCGGGGCTGCGGCCCTGGCGTGGGGCGAGTGGCTGAACTGGCGCTGGTCCCGCGCTCTCGTGGGGAACGCCACGGGCGCTGCCGGGACCGAGGTCGTGGTCGTACTGGGCTACCGGAACTCCGAGGTGACGGCGAACTTCGTCAACCGGTGGCGTGTCCGCGCCGGTATCCGCTCCGCCTCCGCCGACAGCGCGCAGGCCACCCGCTTGATCTTCAGCGGCGGTGCGCCCGGCGGCGGCGCCGCGGAAGCCCGGGTGATGGCCGACTACGCGAAGTCGGTGCTCGGGTTCGACGGCCCCGTGCTCATCGAGGATCGCTCCACGACGACCTGGGAGAACGTCACGAACGTGATCCCGCTGCTGGAGGACGCCGACCGCATCAAGATCGTCTCCCAGCCGGCTCACGCGCTCAAGGCCCGCGCCTACTTACGGCGGCAACGCCCGGATCTCGCCGGGAGACTGGTGCGCGCGGACGACTACCGTCCCGGCGAGTGGACGCTCGTCAAACCGCTGCTGGCCCTGTACGGCTTGAGGACACTCCGCTGTCTCACACCGGGCGAGCGGAGAGTCCCCCGGCGGGCAGCCGCTGCCGCCTCGGCGCCACGATCATGCCGCACGACGTCGGCATCGGGGCCACCCGCGATCCCCGACTCACCCGGAAGCCAGGCGATGTGACGGCCGGAGTGAGGAGCGGGGCACCGGCGTGCCGTGGGACTTCGCGCCATGCCCGCGCGTGAGCCGGGACGAGCGGTGGGGACGGTCGTACGAGTCCTTCGGCGAGGAACCGGCGCTCGTCGAGTCCATGGCGACCGTCGTCCAGGGCCTCCAGGGACGCGTGAACGGAGGTGACTTGAGCCGGAGAGACAAGGTGCTCGCCACCGCCGGGCACTTCGTCGGCGGCGGCACGGTCACGTACTCCGAGGACGCCTCCGCCCCCACCGGCGGCTGCGACGTCGGCAACGGCCACGACCTCCGGCTGTCCGCCGCCGACAAGGCCGCCGTCGACACGGTGTGCGCCGCGATGAGGTGCGCGGTGCTGATCGTCTCGGGGCGGCCCCGGCTGATCGGCGACCGGTTCGGCGAGATCGACGCGCTGGTGGCGTCCTGGCTGCCCGGCACCGAGGGCGACGGCGTCGCCGACGTCCTCTACGGCAGGCGGCCCTTCACCGGGCAGCTCCCGGTGACCTGGCCGAGGTCCGAGGCCCAGCTGCCGATCAACGTCGGTGACGCGACGTACGACCCGCAGTTCCCGTACGGCTGGGGCCTGACCACCCTCACCGAGGTCCCGTCCGGCGGCGCGGCCACCCTCCGCACCCTCGCCCGCCAGGCCGCGGCGGCGGAGCACAGGGGCGCCGACCGCACCGGGCGGGAACTGGTGCGCAAGGCCGAGCCGATCGTCCAGCGGAAGGCGGGGCAGCACATCACCGCGGCGCTCGCGGGGCCCTTCGCCGACGCCGACCATCTGCTGCTGACCGGGCGCTACGGTGCCGCCCTGCAAAAGCTGCGGGAGGCGTACGGGAAGGCCTGAGCACCACCCGTGAACTGACCGTTCCGGGAGGCTTCGGGTAGTTTCGAACCATGAAGGCCGTGGTCCGTGTCCGGAGCCTCCCCAGACTGCTGCCGGCCCTCGCGCTCACCGCCCTGGCCGTCCTCGCGGTCCTCGCGGCGCCGGCGCAGCGGCCCGCCGCCGCCGCGGACACGCCTGCCGTGGCCGCACGCGCCGTGGCCGACCCTGTGGCGGCCGCGTCCGTCTCGGAGATCGGCCGGGCGCTGCGGGCGAGTCCCCTCTACATCGACCCGGCCGCCGTCGGGCAGCTCTCCGCGGCCGAGGGCGACGCGCTCGTCCGGCGGATCAGGAGCGCCGACAAGCCGCTCTTCCTCGTCGTCCTCCCCGCCGGTTACCCCACCGCGAAGCTCTTCACCGACCTGCGCACCGCCACCGGCGTCACCGGTCTGTACGCGATCCGCCTCGGTGACCGCTTCGACGCCCGCGCCGACTCCTCCGTGCTGCCGCGCACCGCCGTCCGCAACCTGGTCACCAGCGTCCAGGGCGAGCCCGCCGCCGCCCAGCTCGGCGATTTCACCGACCGCGCGCTGGCCGACATGGGCGGCTCCGCCCCGGCCTCCTGGGGCGGCACCGGTGGCGGCGGCCCCTCGGCCACGGCGCTGATCACGGCGGGCGCGGTCGTGGTGGCCGGCGGCGCGGGAGCGTACGTCCTGGTACGGCGCAACCGGCAGCGCAGACAGCAGGAGCAGCGGGCCGCGCTGGAGCAGCTCCGGGTGGTGGTGGACGAGGACATCACCGCGTTCGGCGAGGAACTGGACCGGCTGGACTTCCACCCCGCGGAGGCGGGAGCCGACGACGCGATGCGCGCGGACTACGAGCGCGGCCTCGACGCCTACGAGCAGGCGAAGCAGTACATGGCGCAGGCGGCCAGGCCCGAGGACGTGCGGGCCGTCACCCAGGCCCTGGAGAACGGCCGCTTCTCGCTCGCCCAGCTCGCCGCCCGGCGCAGCGGTCAGCCGCTTCCCGAGCGCCGCCCGCCGTGCTTCTTCGACCCCCGGCACGGCCCCTCGGTCGCCGACGCCGAGTGGACCCCGCCCGGCGGCACCGCCCGCCGGGTGCCGGTCTGCGCCGCCGACGGCGCTCGGCTCGCCGACGGCCGCGAGCCGATGGCACGCGAGGTGGACACCGCCGCCGGCCGCCGCCCTTACTGGGACGCGGGCCCGGCCTACGGTCCCTGGGCGGGCGGCTACTTCGGCGGCGGCCTGCTGCCCGGCCTGCTCGTGGGCACCCTGCTCGGCGGCATGATGGCCAATCCCGGCTACGCCGCCGGCTACGGCAGCGGGTACGGGGACTTCGGCGCCGCGGGGTACGAGGGCGGGGACGTGTCCGGCGCGGACTTCGACACGGGGGACTTCGGGGACTTCGGCGGCGGCTTCGGAGACGGCGGGGGAGGGGACTTCGGCGGGGGCGGCGGTGACTTCGGCGGGGGGTTCTGAAACCCCGCGGAGGCAGACGAGCGCCCGCCCCGCGGACCCGGGAGCCGGGTCTGCGAGGGCGGGCGCGCTCGTACCGGATGCCCGGCGTGCCGGGCCGGAGCCGGGGTCAGGCGCTCTTGATCGCCGAGATGTCGAAGTTCAGCTTGATCTTGTCCGAGACCAGGAAGCCGCCCGTCTCCAGCGCGGCGTTCCAGGTCAGGCCCCAGTCGGAGCGCACGATCTCCGCCTTGCCCTCGAACCCCACGCGCTCGTTGCCGAAGGGGTCCTTGGCGGCGCCGTTGAACTCGAGGTCGATGGTGAGCGGCTTGGTGACACCGAGGATGGAGAGGTCACCGGTGATGCGGTAGTCGTCGCCGCCGAGGGCCTCGGCCTTGGTGGAGCGGAACGTCATGGCCGGGAACTCGTCGGTCTTGAAGAAGTCCGCCGACTTGAGGTGGCCGTCGCGGTCCGCGTTGCCGGTGTCGATGCTGTCCATCGTGACGTCGATCACGGCCGTCGACGCGGCCGGGTCCGAGCCGTCCAGGTGCAGGGTGCCGGTGAAGTCGCGGAACTGGCCCTTGACGTTGGTGACCATGGCGTGCCGGGCCACGAACCCGATCGTGGTGTGGGCCGGGTCCAGCGTGTACTCGCCGGTCAGCGCGGCCAGGTCGGGGTTCACGGCGGCGGCACCGGTGGTGGCCTGGTCGTCCTTCTTGCTGCCGAAGATGCCCATGGAATGCTCCTGATGCGGGTGTGGAGGTGCGGAAGAGGAAGGGGAGAACGCATTTTGTTGAACCTTCAATGAGCTTCAACGTCTCCGACCGTAGACCTATTCCGTTCAATATTCAACATCATCGGGAAGTGTCTCCTGTGTCACACTCTCCGCGGGCGTGAGCGTAGTGCCGCCGGGGCGGCTCGGCGCGTCGAGCGGGTGGACGGAGAGTGACTCACCCGGGTGGGCTAGGCTCCGGCACGGGATGTGAGCCGGGTCTCAGGTCCGGACTTTGTGCGACCCCTACAACGGGGATGCCCTGTGAACAGTCGGAAAGCCTGTGCCCCGGCAAGGTTCTGTCCGGTGGTACCAGGAAAACGCGTCCGAGACTGTACGAAGTGAACGTCCCGCACACCTGGCGGTGCTTCGTAAGGTCGCTACATGACCGTTTTGGAAGAGACGACGGGTGAGCCGGCCGGCGAGCCGACGGACGCGCGCGGACGGGTCGCCGAGCTGCACGAGATCCGTGCGCAGGCCCTTGCGGGGCCGAGCGAGAAGGCGACCGAGGCGCAGCACGCCAAGGGCAAGCTGACCGCGCGGGAGCGCATCGAGCTGCTCCTGGACCCGGGCTCCTTCCGGGAGGTCGAGCAGTTGCGGCGGCACCGGGCGACCGGGTTCGGCCTGGAGGCCAAGAAGCCGTACACGGACGGTGTGATCACCGGCTGGGGCACGGTGGAGGGCCGTACGGTCTTCGTGTACGCCCACGACTTCCGGATCTTCGGCGGTGCGCTCGGTGAGGCGCACGCGACGAAGATCCACAAGATCATGGACATGGCCATCGCGGCCGGGGCCCCGCTGGTGTCGCTGAACGACGGTGCCGGTGCCCGGATCCAGGAGGGTGTCTCCGCGCTCGCCGGGTACGGCGGCATCTTCCAGCGCAACACCAAGGCGTCCGGCGTCATCCCGCAGATCAGCGTGATGCTCGGCCCGTGCGCGGGCGGCGCGGCGTACTCGCCCGCCCTCACCGACTTCGTCTTCATGGTCCGTGAGACCTCGCAGATGTTCATCACCGGCCCGGACGTCGTCAAGGCGGTCACCGGCGAGGAGATCACGCAGAACGGGCTCGGCGGCGCCGACGTGCACGCCGAGACCTCCGGTGTGTGCCACTTCGCCTACGACGACGAGGAGACCTGCATCGCCGAGGTGCGGTACCTCCTCTCGCTGCTGCCGCAGAACAACCGGGAGAACCCGCCCCGCGCGGAGGCGAGCGACCCGGCCGACCGGCGCGGCGACGTACTGCTCGACCTGGTCCCGGCGGACGGCAACCGGCCGTACGACATGGCCAAGGTCATCGAGGAGATCGTCGACGACGGCGACTACCTGGAGGTCCACGAGCGCTGGGCGCGGAACATCATCTGCGCGCTGGCCCGCCTCGACGGCCAGGTCGTCGGCATCGTCGCCAACCAGCCGCAGAGCCTCGCCGGTGTCCTCGACATCGAGGCGTCGGAGAAGGCCGCGCGGTTCGTCCAGATGTGCGACGCGTTCAACATCCCGATCGTCACCTTCCTGGACGTCCCCGGCTTCCTGCCCGGCGTCGGCCAGGAGCACGGCGGCATCATCCGGCACGGCGCCAAGCTGCTGTACGCGTACTGCAACGCGACCGTGCCGCGGATCTCGCTGATCCTGCGCAAGGCCTACGGCGGTGCCTACATCGTCATGGACAGCCAGTCCATCGGAGCCGACCTGACGTACGCCTGGCCGACGAACGAGATCGCCGTCATGGGTGCCGAGGGCGCCGCGAACGTCATCTTCCGGCGGCAGATCGCCGCGGCCGAGGACCCCGAGGCGATGCGGGCGCGCATGGTCAAGGAGTACAAGGCCGAGCTGATGCACCCGTACTACGCCGCCGAGCGCGGCCTCGTCGACGACGTCATCGATCCCGCCGAGACCCGCGAGATCCTCATCAGGTCCCTGGCGATGCTGCAGAGCAAGCACGCCGACCTGCCCTCCCGCAAGCACGGCAACCCGCCTCAGTGACCCACCGCAGCGACCCTGCGCGGTAACCCTCCGGTTGTGCCGCCGAAACTTCCCTCACGGAGACTGAGATCTATGAACACGTCTGACATTCGCGTCGAGAAGGGCCATGCGGACCCCGAGGAGGTCGCCGCGATCACCGCGGTGCTGCTGGCGCGGGCGGCCCGTTCCGGCGCCGGTGCCGAGTCCGGCGGCGCGGGGCATCACGGGCGACGCCCGAAGGCCGGCTGGCGCCGCCTGGAGCGTGAGGGCGGCTTCCGGTCGCCGCACAGCTGGCGCGGCTAGGCACCTCCCCCCACGAACCGTTGAAGGGCCCCCTCTCGACACGAGAGGGGGCCCTTCAACGTATACGGTCCCCGCACCCCGAGGGGCGCGGGGAAGTGCGCGACCCGCCGCGACGCACCCGCAGCCGGCGTCCCGCCCCGGGCAGCCGCCGCGGGCTACCGCAGGCGGGCCATCAGCGCGTGCTCCACCAGGGTGATCAGGGCCGACTTGGCGTCAGCCCGGTGGCGGGCGTCGGTGGTGATGATCGGGGCGTCCGGGCCGATCTGCAGGGCCTCGCGGACCTCCTCCGGCTGGTACGGCTGGTTGCCGTCGAAGCCGTTGAGGGCGATGACGAACGGCAGGCCGCTGTTCTCGAAGTAGTCGACCGCCGGGAAGCAGTCGGCCAGGCGCCGGGTGTCCACGAGGACGATCGCGCCGATCGCGCCGCGCACCAGGTCGTCCCACATGAACCAGAAACGGTCCTGACCGGGCGTGCCGAACAGGTACAGGATCAGGTCCTGGTCCAGGGTGATACGGCCGAAGTCCATGGCCACCGTGGTGGTGGTCTTGTCCCCGGTGTGGGTGAGGTCGTCGATGCCGGCCGACGCGGACGTCATCACGGCCTCGGTGCGCAGCGGGTTGATCTCCGAGACGGCGCCGACGAACGTGGTCTTGCCCACGCCGAAGCCGCCCGCCACCACGATTTTCGCGGAGGTGGTGGAGCGGGAAGGACCGCCGCTAGAGCTTGCGAAGTCCACTGAGCACCCTTTCGAGCAGTGTCACGGCTGGCTGGCCGCCGGCGTTCTCGTCGCCGCCGGGCTGATGGATGGCGACCAGGCCCGCCTCCGCCAGGTCGGCGACGAGGATCCTGGCGACGCCGAGGGGGATGGTCAGCAGTGCCGAGATCTCGGCCACCGACTTGATCTCCCGGCACAGGTTGCAGATCCGCTGATGCTCGGGCAACTGGCCCTGCATCTGGTGCGGCTGCGCGGTGGTGTGCACCAGCGCCTCGATGGCGAGCTGGTACCTGGGGCGGGTCCGGCCGCCGGTCATGGCGTACGGACGCACCAGGGGGTTGTTCGCGGAACCGGCGGGAGCCGGCTCGGGGCCGCGGCGCTGCGGCTGCACCGGCTGGATGCGCGGTGCGGACGGCTGGTCGTACGGCTGGTCGTACGGCGAGGGGCCTGGGCCCTGCGACGGGTACGGCTGCCGGTGGCGTGGTGCGGAGGGGAAGCCGTAGCGGTTCTCGGAACCGTCGCCGTGCCCCTGGGCGGGGCCGTAGGACCAGTTTCCTGAAGATGAACCGTTTGGGGGTGTCGCCACTTTCTCTCCTCCTCCGACTGTGCCTGGCGCCCGTACTCGTGGAAGCCGCGTCCCGAAACCTTACGGCCACGGGACGCCAAAACGCACCGTCTGTCTGTTAGTTGAGAAGGCTTCCCTGGAGCTCCGCACGGAGATCCGGCGTGAGGACCGTACCGGCACGGTCCACGAGAAGGGCCATCTCGTACCCGACGAGACCGATGTCGGCCTCCGGGTGGGCCAGGACCGCGAGCGAGGAACCGTCGGAGATGGACATGATGAACAGGAAGCCCCGCTCCATCTCCACCACCGTCTGGTTCACGCTGCCGCCCTCGAAGATCCGGGAGGCGCCTGCCGTCAGCGACGTCAGGCCGGAGGCGACGGCCGCCAGCTGGTCGGCCCGGTCGCGCGGGAACCCCTCGGACATCGCCAGAAGGAGTCCGTCGGCGGAGACCACCACCGTGTGGGACACCCCCGGGGTGTTGTCCACGAAGTTGGTGATCAACCAGTTCAGGTTCTGTGCCGCCTGGCTCATCGGGCTCACACTAACGCTCCTGGTTGTAGGTGCTGTCAGGACCGTAGCCCTGGCCGTTCGTTTCACTGCCGCCTGCGCTGCGTCCGCGCTGGACGCCTCGGCGCAGGTTGCTCAGTCGGCCCCGGACGTCCTCCGGGGCGCGGGAGACCTGTGGGCCTCCCTGGGGAGTGGTCTCGGCGGCGCCCTCGACCAGGTTGGCCTTGGGTACCCGCCGGGGCAGGCCGGAGGAGGTGACCCCGCCCGCCTTCGGCTTCCGCAGCGCCGACGCCTGCTGCCAGCGCTGGTCGTTGGCCGACTGCCAGCTGGTGTCGCCGCTGCCCTGCGGAGCGGCGGCCGGTGGCTCCGGGGCCGCCTGCGGAGCGGCGCCGTTCGTCCCGCCCGCCGTGGCGGAGCGGCGGGGCAGTCCGGCGCCGGTCAGCCGGTGACCGGTGGAGGTCGCGGCCGGTCCGGGACGGTCGAAGCCTACGTGGCCCGGCTCGGTCGCATCGGCGGCCTGCGCCGATTCCGCTTCCGGTACAGGGTAACCGGCGTCGTAGCCGCTCTGCTGGGGCCAGTCGTCCTGATAGGGCGCCTCGCCATAGGCCGGGAAGCCCTCACCGGAGGCATCCTGGCCGGCCGGGTCGCCGTCCTGCGGCGTCTCCGCGTACCCGGAGGCCGGGTAGCCGGCGTCCGGTGCGAAGGGACCGGGCTGCGGCAGCTGCCCGTTCGCCGCGTAGTACGGCTCCCCGTACGGCGGAAGCGTCCGCTCGCCGTACGGCGACTGCTGCGCCTCCTCGTACGGCGCCTGCGGCTGCTCCTCGTACCCGGTGTGCCCGTCGAAGGCGGCGGGCTGCTCGGGGAAGGCCTCCTGGGCGTCGTAGCCGCCCTGGCCGTCCTCGTACGTCTGCGGTGCGTCGTACGCCTGCGGCGTCTCGAACGGCTGCGGCGCGTCGAAGGCATCGGGGTACGCGGGGGCCTGTTCGGCGGCCTCCTGCGGGCCCTGGGGGGCCTCCGGGTCGTGCGTCTGGGCCTCCAGGGCCGCCCGGCGCTCCTCGCGCATCCGGGAGCGGCCCACCGGGTCCAGGTCACGGAGGTCGTCGGGGACCTCCGTGTAACGGCTGTCGTCGAAGCCGAGTTCGGCCGCGGTCCGCATCGGCGGAAGCTGCTGGCTGAAGTCCTCGCCCTGGAAGTCCTGCTCCGGGATGATCTGCGAGACGGTGAACTCGTCGCGGGCCAGGACCGGTTCGCCGCCACCGCCGTGGGTGATGGCGTCCGGGAGCATGACCAGTGAGGTGGTGCCCGCCAGCTCGCCGGAGGGACGCAGCTGGACGCGGATGCCGTGCCGGTCGGACAGCCGGCCGACCACGAACAGGCCCATGCGCTGCGAGATCGCGGCGTCCACGGTGGGCGGGTTGGCCAGCTTGTGGTTGATGTCCGCGAAGTCCTCGGCGGTCAGACCGATGCCCTTGTCATGGATCTCGATCATGATGCGGCCGTCGGGCAGCCGGGTGGCGGTCACGCGGACCTTGGTCTGCGGGCTGGAGAACGTGGTGGCGTTCTCCAGCAGCTCCGCGAGCAGATGCACGAGGTCGGTGACGGCGCGGCCGTGGATCTCGGCCTCCGGGACACCGGACAGCTCGATGCGCTCGTACTGCTCCACCTCGGAGGAGGCGGCGCGCAGCACGTCGACCAGCGGGACCGGCTGGTCCCAGCGGCGGCCGGGCTCCTCGCCGGCGAGGACCAGGAGGTTCTCGCCGTTGCGGCGCATACGGGTCGCGAGGTGGTCCAGCTTGAAGAGGTTCTCCAGCTGGTCCGGCTCGGCCTCGTGGTTCTCCAGGTCGGTGATCAGGGTCAGCTGACCCTCGATCAGGGACTGGTTGCGGCGCGAGAGGTTGGTGAAGATCGCGTTGATGTTGCCCCGCAGCAGGGCCTGCTCGGCGGCGAGCCGGACGGCCTCGCGGTGCACCTGGTCGAAGGCGCGGGCGACCTCGCCGATCTCGTCGGTGGAGGCGATCGGGATGGGGGCCACCCGGGTGTCGACCCGGCCGGGGTCGGTGCGGGAGAGCTGGTCGACCAGCATCGGCAGCCGCTGCTCGGCGATGCCGAAGGCGGCGTTGCGCAGCTGGCGCATCGAGCGGCTCATCTGCCGGGCGACCGCACCGGCCAGGATGAACGCGAGGAGCAGGGCGACGACCACGGCGGCGCCGGTGATGTAGGCGTCCTGCTTCGCGTTGTCGGCGATGTCCGACGCCTCGGTCACCGCCGCGTCGGTCATGTCCGACTGGATCTGGCGGTAGGCGTCGAACTTCAGGGTGTTGACCGCCCACCAGTTCTCGGCGGTGATGCCCTGCTGGGCCAGCGCGGCGCGGGCGGCCGGGTCGGTGGACTGCAGCTGGGCCAGCGCGGCGACCGTCTTCGCGGGGTCGGACGGCGGGGCCACGTAGTCCGGGTTCTTCTCCTTGGCGCCCTCGGCCAGCGCGGCGCCGTCGGACTTGATCTTCTTCTGCGCGGCCTGGAGGGTGGCGATGTCCTGGTCGGTGCTGCCGCTCTCGAACTCCTGGACGGCGATGCCCTCCAGATAGGCGTACGAGGTCAGCGCGACCCGCTGCTGGGTGAGGCTGGTGGTGCTGGTGCCCGGCTTGATCAGCAGGTGCATGCCGATCGAGCGTTCCAGGGAGAGCGCGCCCTGCGCGAGGGCGATGGCGTAGACGGTACGGCCGTAGCTGGTGATGTTGCCGGTGCCCAGGCCCAGCTCGTTGGCGAACTCGAGCAGCCGGTGCTCGACGTCGACGTAGCTCTCCTCGGTCTGCACGCCGGTCCGCTTGCTGGTGTAGGCGGCGGTGCGGACCTGCTGGAGCTCGGGCTCCACGGCCCGGAAGCGGTCCAGCCGGCGCTTGAGGTTCTCCCGGTCGGGCATGCTCTGCGCGGCCTGGTCGAAGGCGTCGGCCGCCTGGTCGGTGGCCTTGCGGGCCTTGACGACCGTCGGGTCGTTCTGGCCCTTGCCCTGGAGCAGCGGCGCGGCCGTCACATCACGTTCGACGAGCAGCGCGTTGCTGTAGGTCATCGCGGCCCGGACCAGCCGGGCGGTGCTCTCGGCGTCCTTGGCGTCCTGCCAGGTACCGATCGAGCCCTTGACCTGGAAGCCGCCCATCACGAGGCCGACCAGCACAGGTATGAGCAGGATCGCGTTCAGCTTGGCGGGCACACGCCAGTTGCGCGGGGAGAGACGGCCGCCGCTCGGCGCGGGAGCGGCCGTCGGCTCCGAACCTGGCACTGGGGCGGGCGCCGCTCCGCGCGGCGGCGGGGTGAAGTTGCCCCGCGCCGATGGCTCGGGACCGTTCTTGCTTCGCCTCACTCGACCAACAACCTCTCGGCGGTTCGGCACCTTCTTCGTGCCGCATTCTCTCAGAGCCAGCTGCGCCACCGACCACTACGGGGTGTGTCAGTGAGCACTGGGGAGTACGTCTTTGACCAAAGGGCAGTTCAGGCATTCCAGCATGGGGGGCAGCGCACTTCCAAACACCGGGAAGGGCCGGAACGCGCCCCCGTGAGCCCCGGGGAAAAGCGGCCAAAAAGAACAAGCCCCGCCAAAAGGCGGGGCCGTTGTGGACGCAGAGACACCGGATGACCGCGACGCGTGGTCGCGGCACTCGATTCTTCTGCCGAAACGTTATGAACAGCGGGGCCGGCCGTGTCAAAGTCCACAGCCGGCCCGCCGGTGCCTACCGCAGCTGCCGTACGGCAACTGCGTACCGCTGTGCCGCCGCGCTCTCCGCGACTACCGCAGGCGGGCCATCAGGGCGTGCTCGACCAGGGTGATGAGCGCGCTCTTGGCGTCCGCGCGGTGGCGGGCGTCGGTGGTGATGATCGGGGTGTCGGGCCCGATCTGCAGCGCCTCCCGCACCTCGTCCGGGGTGTACGGCTGGTTGCCGTCGAAGCCGTTGAGGGCGATGACGAACGGCAGGCCGCTGTTCTCGAAGTAGTCGACCGCCGGGAAGCAGTCGGCCAGGCGCCGGGTGTCCACGAGCACCACCGCGCCGATCGCGCCGCGCACCAGGTCGTCCCACATGAACCAGAAACGGTCCTGGCCGGGCGTGCCGAACAGGTACAGGATCAGGTCCTGGTCCAGCGTGATACGGCCGAAGTCCATGGCCACCGTGGTGGTGGTCTTGTCCCCGGTGTGGGTGAGGTCGTCGATGCCCGCGGACGCGGACGTCATCACGGCCTCCGTGCGCAGCGGGTTGATCTCGGAGACGGCGCCGACGAATGTCGTCTTGCCGACACCGAAGCCGCCCGCCACCACGATCTTCGCGGAGGTGGTGGCCCGACCTCCGTCAGAGCTTGCGAAGTCCACTGAGCACCCTTTCGAGCAGCGTCACGTCCGGAGCGCCGCCGTTGTTCTCGTCGCCACCCGGCTGGTGGATTGCCACCAGTCCGGCCTCGGCGAGGTCTGCCACGAGGATCCGAGCCACGCCGAGCGGCATGGTCAGGAGAGCCGAGACCTCTGCAACCGACTTCACCTCACGGCACAGATGGCAGATGCGCTGGTGCTCCGGGAGCAGTCCCATGAGCGCTGCCGGGTCGGCCGTCGTGCTGATCAGCGCCTCGATGGCGAGCTGATAGCGCGGCCGGGTCCGGCCACCGGTCATCGCGTACGGACGTACCAGCGGCTGGTCGCCCTCGTCTCCGTACGGCTCGGCGTACGGATCATGATGGGCGGTGGGCGGGGTCATGGATCCTCCGGGCGGGACAGCTGTGCTCGGTCAGTCGTGCCGTCCGTCGGGCCGGTGGGGGGAATGTGTCGGCCGGACGGTGATTTCGTGAGGTGGGTGGTGCGGAGGCCGATCAGTGAAGCAGACTTCCCTGTAGTTCGGCACGCAGATCCGGAGTAAGGACCGCACCCGCTCGGTCGACGAGGAGCGCCATCTCGTAGCCGACGAGGCCGATGTCGCACTCCGGGTGGGCGAGGACGGCGAGGGACGAGCCGTCCGAGACGGACATGAGGAACAGGAAGCCCCGTTCCATCTCGACGACCGTCTGGGCCACACTGCCGCCCTCGAAGATCCGGGACGCCCCGGCGGTCAGCGAGGTGAGCCCGGACGCGACGGCCGCGAGCTGATCGGCGCGGTCACGGGGAAAGCCTTCCGACATCGCCAGAAGGAGACCGTCGGCGGACACTACGACGGTGTGGGACACCCCGGGGGTGTTGTCCACGAAGTTGGTGATCAACCAGTTGAGGTTCTGTGCCGCCTGGCTCATCTGGCTCAACTAACGCTCCTGCTGGTGAGTGGGGTTCGGGAAGCTGCCCGTCTGGCCGGTGTTGACCTGACGGCCCTGCGCGATACCCCGACGGAGATTGGTCAGCCGGCCGCGTACGTCGTCAGGCGCACGCGAGACCTGCGGACCGGTGTGGTGCTGTTGCTGCTGAGCCGTGCCCGGGACGAGGTTCGCCCGGGGCACCCGGCGCGGCAGGCCGGAGGTGGTGACACCGCCCGCCGCCGGCTTCCTGACACGCTCCGCCTGCTTGACGAGTTCGTCGTTGGGCGAGGTGCGCCAGGTCGCGGTGGCGGGACGCTGGGGGGGAGCGGCGGGCGCCGGAGGAGCCGCCGGGGCCGCCGGAGCGGCGGCGGGAGCCGCCTGGGCCATCGGCTGAGGGGCCGGAGCGGAGCCGTTGCTCTGCGGCTGCGGCTGGCCCTGGCCGCCGCGGAACCAGTTGGTCTCCAGCGTGTCGAACAGCGGGGTGCGTCCGTCGCCGGGGCCCGTCGCGGGCGGCAGTGCCTCGGGCTCCTGGCGGCCTGCGGGGCGCTGCGGTGCCTGCGGCCGCTGGCCGCCGTAGTCGTTGCCGTTGACCTGCTGGTACGGGAACTGGCCGGTGCCGGCCGGGTCGCCGAGGGCGTCCTGGCGGCCGGGCAGGGCGTGCTGGCCCGTGGAGCCGTTGTAGCCCTGCGCGGGGAACTGGCCGGTGGAACCCGGGTCGTACGCCTGCGGGACGGGGAACTGGCCGGTGTGCGGCGTGTTGTTCTGGCCGCCGGACGTGCCGAACACGTCGGAACGGACGTACTGGCCGTTGTCCTGGCTGCCGTTGACCGCGGGCATCGGGAACTGGCCGGTGTCCTGCGGGGCTCCGGCTCCCGGACGCGGGGCGTCGTAGCCGGGCCGCGGGAACTGGCCGGTGTCGGCGGGCGTGTTGGGCCGCTGGAACTGGCCGGTGTCGGCGGGCGTGCCGGTCATCGGGAACTGGCCGGTGTCGAACTGGCCGGTGTCCGACGGTCCGCCGGGCCGCGGGGCGTTGTAGTCCTGGCGCGGGAACTCGGAGGTGGAGGCCGGCCAGTCGTCGATCCGGGGGATCTCCGAGGTCGAGCCGGGACCCTGCCGGTCGTCGACTCGGGGCATCTGCGAGGTCTGGGAGACCTCGCGCTCGTCGTGGCCGCGCGGGGCGTCCAGCGGCGTACGGCCCATGTCCTGCTGGGAGTTGTCGTTGCCCCAGGTCACCCGCGGCTGGGCGTCGCCGCCCGGCAGCTCGGGCCGCGGCCGGTCGCCGCGTGCCGGGAGCTGCGGCTGACGGCCCTGTTCGGGGCCGCGCTGCGGGGGAACGGGACCGCGCGGGGCGGGGTTGCCGAACGCGTCGCGGGTGCCGAAGGCGCCCTGCGGACCGAACGGGTCCTGCGGCTGCGCGGTGCCGCCGAACGGGTCCTGACCGCCGAACGGGTCCTGACCGCCGGCGAAGTTGTCCGGCGCACCGGTCGCCTGCATGCCCTGCGGGGCACCGGGTCCCTGGCCGAAGCCGCCCGCGCCCGCACCGGCCGGAGCCGGGCGGCCGCCCTGCTGGGGCGCACCGCCGGGACGCTGACCGTTGGGGCCGCCGGGGGCGCCGGGGCCGCCCGGACGTCCGCCCGCGCCGGGCAGCGCGGCACGCGGACCCTGGGCGCCGACCTGGCCGCGTGCGGCGGCGGCACCGAGCCGTGCCGCGTTCGCGGCACCGCCGGAACCGAGGGCACCGCTCTGGGCGTTGCGCCGTGCGGCGGCGGCACCGGCCGCGGCCGCCGCGGCGGCGGGGCCGCCGGTCGGACCGCCCGGACCGGGCTTGCCGGGAGCGGGCTTCTTGCCGCCCTGGGCGACATCGACGGGCAGCATGACCAGCGCGGTCGTGCCACCGGAGTCGGACGGGCGCAGCTGGATGCGGATGCCGTGCCGCTGCGACAGACGGCCGACCACGAAGAGGCCCATGCGGCGGGAGACGGAGACGTCCACGGTGGGCGGCGAGGCGAGCCGCTCGTTGATCGCCGCGAGGTCCTCGGGGGACAGACCGATACCGGTGTCGTGGATCTCGATCAGCACGCGGCCGTCGGGCAGCGCGTGACCGGTGACCTTGACCTTGGTCTGCGGCGAGGAGAACGAGGTGGCGTTCTCGAGCAGCTCGGCGAGCAGGTGCACGAGGTCGTTGACGACGCGTCCGGCGACCTCGGTGGTCGGCACGGAGGCGAGTTCGATGCGCTCGTACTGCTCCACCTCGGACGCGGCGGCGCGGAGCACGTCGACCAGCGGGACCGGGCGGGTCCAGCGTCGGCCGGGCTCCTCACCCGCGAGGACGAGGAGGTTCTCACCGTTACGGCGCATACGGGTCGCGAGGTGGTCGAGCTTGAACAGCGAGGACAGCTGGTCGGGGTCGGCCTCGCGGGACTCGAGCTCGGAGATCAGGGACAGCTGACGCTGGATGAGGCCCTGGGACCGGCGCGAGAGGTTGGTGAACATCGCGTTGACGTTGCCCCGCAGCAGGGCCTGCTCGGCGGCGAGGCGGACCGCCTCGCGGTGCACGTCGTCGAAGGCCGCGGCCACCTGGCCGATCTCGTCACGCGAGTGCACACCGACCGACTCCACGGACGTGTCGACGTCCTGCGGGTCGGACTCGGACAGCTGCTTGACCAGCTCGGGCAGCCGGTCCTGGGCGACCTTGGTGGCCGTCTCCTGCAGCCGGCGCAGCGAGCGGATCATGCCCCGGGCCACCACGAAGGCGCCGACCAGGGAGATACCGAGCACCAGGAGGATCAGGACACCGGAGATGATCGCTTCCTGCTCGGAGGCGCTGCGCAGCTCACGGGCCTTCTGCTCCATGTTCTGGAGCAGGGTGAGCTCGAGCTTCTTCATCTCGTCGATCTTGGTGGAGCTGTCGTCCACCCAGTCGAGGTAGGAGCGCTTGTCGAGGGTCTTCAGACCGCCCTTGGAGTCGAGGGCGCGCTTGGCGTAGGTGTCCGCGGCCTCGATGGTCGCGTTGCCGTCCTCGATCGGGGCGATGAGCTCCTCGGCACCGGCGGCGCCGTAGATGTTGCGGAAGATGTTGATCTCGGACTTCTCGCTCTCGTAGGCCGAGTCGCCGTAGAGGCGGTCGTTCTCCGAGAGGTTGCCGTAGGTGGTCTTCTGGCTCGGCAGGGCCGCCGCGATCACGGCGCGCTGCACCGAGGCGTACTCCTTGGCCGTCGAGAAGGCCGCCAGCGCGCGGGTGCGCTGGATCATCTCCGGGTTGCTGGTCGCCTCGGCCATGTCCTGGGAGAGGTCGACGAGCTGCGTGATCAGACGGTGGTACGACTCCACGGTCTGGGTGGAGTTGTCCGACTGCTCGTACGCGGTGTTGCGGATCCTGGCGAGGTTGTCGAGGTCACCGACCAGGCCGACGAGGGTGTCACGGACACCCTGGAGGTTGCCGTCCTTGCTGGAGGCGTCGATCTCCTCGGCCGCGTTGATGAAGTTTTCCTTGGCCCGGTCCGTCTTGTCCCGGACGCCCTTGACCGTGAAGTCGGTCTTGGCGTTGGCGCCGTGGGCCAGCGGACCGGCGGACTCGTCGCGCTCCTCCTGGAGCGCGGTGGCCAGGGCCGTGGCCTGCCTGGTCATGTCCGTCAGCAGCTTGATGTTGTCGAGCTGCTGGATGTTGTCCATGGAGTCGCTGATGCGCAGGGCGCCCAGCGAGGTGGCCGCGACCACGGGGAGGGCGAGCAGCGACACCAGGCGGGTGGAGATGCGCCAGTTGCGCAGTGCTATTCGCGGACCCGGCCCCTCGGGGGCCTTGGGCGGCTTGGTCGGTGGTGGGGGTGTGGGAGAACCCGCGGACGCCGGAGCGCCACCCGGACGGCCCGCGCCGTCACCGGACGGTGCCGGGCCCTGGTTCTGGGCGTGCTGGGGCGAGGAACCGCGGTCGGTCCCGCCGTGCGGCTCCGGCTCCGCCGAAGCGCTGCCATCCCTCTTGAAACGTCCCTGCACTAGCGTCGCAACCTCTGGACCAGGCGCCCCTCCGGATGAACGGAAGGACACGGTGTCGGCGTTGTGGGGAGCGTTTGTGGAGACGCCCCCCGGGTGGTCGTGAGTGACCGGCGCTGGTTCCCCCTGTCTCGCCGCCACTCGGCGCTGCGTTGCGCCCCCTGCGCGCCGGCTCGATCCTGCAGCGGTCCGCCTGATTCCAGCACAGTGCCGGATCTCCAACAAGGGCCATCGGCCCACCTGTGACCTGCGTTACCCAGTGTGAGCGGGTGATCACGAACCGTGGAAAATGATCGCGGATAAATAGGGCGTAAAGCCGCGACTCCGCAGCTCGTTACACGTGTCCCAGACGCCATGATCAGGAGCGGAATAGTCGCTTCAGGTGGCCGATGTCCATTTTGTCGTGGTGTGAAGCAGGTCGGACTTGACCGGTTTGAGCCTCCCTCAGTGAGCAAACTCACACGGTAATCACGGGGTCTTCACGGCTTCGACGGGGAATTGCATGTTTAGCCTGACGCTTTACAAGATGGGCGAACCTGCCAACTCACGACAACCCGGGGTCGAGTACACCGTGAAGACCACTTACCTGCTCCACAAGACCGCCAACCCGCGCCGCACGACGCTGGCGCACCTAGACGGCACCGACGCCCTGCGCATCCACGAGCGTCCGGAGCACTCCGCCGAGCTGCCCGCCCAGACGGCCAACCCCCGCCGCACCGTCCTCGAGGACGTACCGGTGGCAGCCGCGGCCGCGCCGGCGTCCGCGGAATAGCCGGAGCGGGTCCGCGGGCCGGGCTCCGGCCGGCCCCGCCGCACGCATGAAGGGCGTCCCCCTCACCGGGGGGCGCCCTTCGTCGTCGAAGCCCGCGCTCGCTCGCGCCCGTCCATTGTCCTACGCGGCGGCACGTGCCCGGCGCGGGGGTGACCGTGGCGCGACAAGGGCGGGCGCGGTGGGTGAGCGGGGGCGGACGCAGCGCGTGATACGCGAGGTGGGGGCCCTCTGCCGCGTTAGCCTGGAGCGCCGGCCCGGGCCGCCGTTCCGGTGGCCGCGGCCGTCGTGTCCGTTCCGTTCCGTTCCGTTCCATCCGCTTCCTTCAGCGAAGGGTCGTGCAGGATCCCGTGCGCATCGCCAGGTTCTCCATCGACGGCAACGTCGCCTTCGGCGTGGTCGAGGGCGACAAGCCGGACGAACTCGTGCTCGACATCATCAAGGGCATCCCGTTCGCCGACTTCGAGCTCTCCGGTACGAAGGTGCCGCTGAGCAAGGTCAGGCTGCTGCCGCCGGTGCTCCCCAACAAGGTCGTGGCCTTCGGCCGCAACTACGCCGAGCACGCGAGGGAACTGCGCAACGAGGTGCCCGAGGAACCGTTCGCCTTCTTCAAGCCCGCCACCTCCGTCATCGGCCCCGGCGACGAGATCCAGTACCCCTCCTTCAGCCGGGAGGTCCACCACGAGGCCGAACTCGCGGTCGTGATCGGACGGCTGTGCAGGGAGGTCCCGCGTGACCGCGTCAAGGACGTGATCCTCGGCTACACCTGCGCCAACGACGTCACCGCGCGCGACGTCCAGAAGCGCGAGAAGCAGTGGGCGCGGGCCAAGGGCTTCGACACGTCCTGCCCGCTGGGCCCCTGGGTGGAGACGGACCTGGACCCGGCCGACCTGACCGTCCAGCTGACCGTCAACGGTGAACAGCGCCAGCTCGGCCGCACCAGCGAGATGATCCACCCGATCGAGGACCTGATCGTCAACATCTCCGAGGCCATGACGCTGCTCCCCGGCGACGTGATCCTCACCGGCACCCCCGCGGGGGTCGGCCCCCTCAACGTCGGCGACGAGGTCGCCGTCACCATCGAAGGCATCGGCACTCTCACCAACAAGGTTGTCAAGCGTGGCTAGCGCATCAGGCTCCTCCTCCTCCGTACGCGTCCGTTTCTGTCCCTCGCCCACCGGTAACCCGCACGTGGGCCTGGTGCGCACCGCCCTGTTCAACTGGGCGTTCGCCCGGCACCACCAGGGCACCCTGGTCTTCCGCATCGAGGACACCGACGCGGCGCGCGACTCCGAGGAGTCGTACGGCCAGCTGCTCGAGGCGATGCGCTGGCTGGGCTTCGACTGGGACGAGGGCCCCGAGATCGGCGGCCCGCACGCCCCCTACCGCCAGTCGCAGCGCATGGACCTCTACCAGGACGTCGCGCGCAGGCTGCTCGACGCCGGCCACGCCTACCACTGCTACTGCTCCCAGGACGAGCTGGACGTCCGCCGCGAGGCCGCCCGCGCCGCCGGCAGGCCGTCCGGCTACGACGGCCACTGCCGCGACCTGACCGGCGCCCAGGTCGAGGAGTACCGGGCCCAGGGCCGCGAGCCCATCGTCCGCTTCCGGATGCCCGACGAGCCGATCACCTTCACCGACCTGGTCCGCGGCGAGATCACGTACCTCCCGGAGAACGTCCCGGACTACGGCATCGTCCGCGCCAACGGCGCTCCCCTCTATACGCTGGTCAACCCGGTCGACGACGCCCTGATGGAGATCACCCACGTCCTGCGCGGCGAGGACCTGCTCTCCTCCACCCCGCGGCAGATCGCGCTGTACCGGGCGCTGATCGAGCTGGGCGTCGCCCGGGAGATCCCCCTCTTCGGCCATCTCCCCTATGTGATGGGCGAGGGCAACAAGAAGCTCTCCAAGCGCGACCCGCAGGCGTCCCTGAACCTCTACCGCGAGCGCGGCTTCCTCCCGGAGGGCCTGCTCAACTACCTCTCCCTGCTGGGCTGGTCCCTGTCGGCCGACCGGGACATCTTCGGCACGGCCGAACTGGTCGAGGCGTTCGACATCGCGGCCGTCAACCCCAACCCGGCCCGCTTCGACCTCAAGAAGTGCGAGGCGATCAACGCCGACCACATCCGCCTGCTGGAGGTCAAGGACTTCACCGAGCGCTGCCGCCCCTGGCTGAAGGCCCCGGCCGCCCCCTGGGCGCCGGAGGACTTCGACGAGGCGAAGTGGCAGGCGATCGCCCCGCACGCCCAGACCCGCCTGAAGGTCCTCTCGGAGATCACCGACAACGTCGACTTCCTGTTCCTGGCGGAGCCGGTCTTCGACGAGGCGAGCTGGACGAAGGCCATGAAGGAGGGCAGCGACGCGCTGCTCCGCACGGCCCGCGAGAACCTGGAGTCGGCGGACTGGACCTCCCCCGAGTCCCTGAAGGAGGCCGTCCTGGCCGCCGGCGAGGCCCACGGCCTCAAGCTCGGCAAGGCCCAGGCCCCGGTCCGCGTCGCCGTCACCGGCCGCACGGTCGGCCTGCCCCTCTTCGAGTCCCTGGAGATCCTGGGCAGGGAGAAGACCCTGGCCCGCATCGACGCGGCGCTGGCGAGGCCGGCGGCCTGACCCCGCCCCCACGTGAGGGGCGGCACCCGGAACACTCCGGGTGCCGCCCCTCGGCCGTTGATCACTGCGCGTCGGCCTCGTCGACCGGATGGGCACTCTCGTCGAAGATCTCCACCACGACGACATGGCAGTCCGTCCCCCGCGGGAGCCTTGATCCGGGGCACGCGCTACCGTCGGATCATGGGGATCCGCGCCGTGGTCTGGGACGTCGACGACACTCTCTTCGACTACACCTTCGCCGACCGCGAGGGCATGCGGGCGCATCTGGTCGCCGAGCGGATGCTCGGGGCGGAGGAGAGCGTCGAGGGTGCCCTGGCGCGGTGGCGGGAGGTGACCGACGCGCAGTGGGCGCGGTTCGCCGCCGGGGAGGTCACGTTCGAGGAGCAGCGGCTCGACCGGGTGCGGGTGTTCCTCCAGGCCGCCGGGATGAGCGACGCGGAGGCGGGGGAGTGGTTCGCGCGGTACGTCGCGCACTACGAGGCAGCCTGGGCGCTGTTCCCCGATGTGCTGCCGGTGCTGGACCTGCTCGCCCGCAGCCACCGGCACGCCGTGCTGTCCAACTCCAGCCTCCACGTCCAGGAGCGCAAGCTGCGGATCCTCGGGGTGCGGGACCGGTTCGAGAGTGTGCTGTGCGCGGCCGAGCTCGGGGTCTCCAAGCCGGCCGCGGACGCCTTCCGCGCGGCCTGCGATCGCCTCGGGCTGCCGCCGCACCAGGTCGCCTACGTCGGTGACCACCCGGAGATCGACGGACGCGGCGCCGCCGACGCCGGACTGCTGTCCTTCTGGATCGACCGGGGCGGCGTCTATCGCCTGGACGGCGACCCGGCCGGGTTCCGGCGGATCGGGTCGCTCACCGAACTTCCGGCGTTGCTCGGGCCCGATACCCGTTTTGGAGCCCCGTCCACCTTCGGGTAATGTTCTTCCTGCGCCGCCGGGCAGCGGGCCGACAAGGCCGGTACCGGAGGAGCAAGCTAGAACGAGATCCCCCTCGGGGCTTGAGTTCCAGTGGCCTATGGTGTAATTGGCAGCACGACTGATTCTGGTTCAGTTAGTCTTGGTTCGAGTCCAGGTAGGCCAGCTCGCAGAAGCTCTGAACACCACAAGCATCTGCAAAGCCCCCGTTGTGTAGCGGCCTAGCACGCTGCCCTCTCAAGGCAGTAGCGCCGGTTCGAATCCGGTCGGGGGTACGGTTCCGATCATCTCGGGACGCTAGGGCCCCCGTTGTGTAGCGGCCTAGCACGCCGCCCTCTCAAGGCGGTAGCGCCGGTTCGAATCCGGTCGGGGGTACTGAACTGGTCTAAACCACTTTGGTCTATGGTGTAATTGGCAGCACGACTGATTCTGGTTCAGTTAGTCTTGGTTCGAGTCCAGGTAGACCAGCTCGGACCTGCGGAAACGCAGGATCCACGCCCCCGTTGTGTAGCGGCCTAGCACGCCGCCCTCTCAAGGCGGTAGCGCCGGTTCGAATCCGGTCGGGGGTACGGGAACGATGGCTCTTCGCCTTGGCGGTTCGCTGAGGCGGGGGGCCATTTTCTGTTGTGCGGCGGGTGCGGCTGGGCGGGGGTTTTCGCGCAGTTCCCCGCGCCCCTCAGGGGACTGATGCCCCCGGTGTTCCACGGCTCCGAAGGTCTCTCCGCGCTGCTCTTGAGGGACGGATGATCGGCCTGCCCAGGGGCGCGGGGAACTGCGCGACCGGCCACACACGACCCGCACCCGGGCACCCGCCCGCTCACTCCCCGCCGGGATCAGGCGACCGCGGCGTTGGGGCGGCCTGGTCCCCGACGGGGCCGGCTCAGGCGGAGCGGCGCAGCGCCTCGGACAGGCGGGAGGCCGCGTCGATCACGGCCTGGGCGTGCATCCGGCCCGGGTGGCGGCTCAGGCGCTCGATGGGGCCCGACACGGAGACCGCGGCGACGACCCGGTTGGAAGGGCCCCGGACCGGGGCGGACACCGACGCCACCCCCGGCTCGCGCTCGCCGATCGACTGGGCCCAGCCCCGGCGCCGTACGCCCGACAGGGCCGTGGCCGTGAAGCGGGCGCCCTGGAGGCCGCGGTGCAGCCGCTCCGGTTCCTCCCACGCCATGAGGATCTGCGCCGACGAGCCCGCCTTCATGGTCAGCGTCGAGCCGACCGGAACCGTGTCCCGCAGACCGGACAGCCGTTCCGCCGCGGCGACGCAGATACGCATGTCACCCTGCCGGCGATAGAGCTGAGCGCTCTCGCCCGTGATGTCACGGAGGTGGGTGAGCACCGGTCCCGCCGTCGCCAGCAGACGGTCCTCGCCCGCCGCGGCGGCCAGTTCGGCGAGCCGGGGGCCGAGGATGAACCGGCCCTGCATGTCGCGCGCCACCATGCGGTGGTGTTCCAGGGCCACGGCCAGGCGGTGAGCCGTGGGTCGTGCCAGTCCGGTGGCACCGACCAGGCCCGCGAGGGTGGCCGGACCGGACTCCAGAGCGCTCAGGACGAGGGCCGCCTTGTCCAGAACGCCGACGCCGCTACTGTTGTCCATGCAACGATACTTGCGTCTCACTCTGTGAAACGCAAGTTCAATTTTCCGTGAGACGCGCAACCCTTGGATGCACAGCGGCCCGTGGACCTATGGGCCCGGCGGCGGGCGCCCGGCACGCAGGGGGGCGCGGGCGCCGTCTCCTCACGATCTCGAGATGGGCCGGTGCCTCTTGGCCGGCCGGAGGGAACAGCGATGGGTAGGACACTCGCGGAGAAGGTCTGGGACGACCATGTCGTCCGGCGCGCCGAGGGCGAGCCCGACCTCCTCTTCATCGATCTGCACCTGCTGCACGAGGTGACCAGCCCCCAGGCCTTCGACGGGCTGCGGGGGAGCGGCCGCCCGGTGCGCCGCCTCGATCTGACCCTTGCGACCGAGGACCACAACACCCCCACCCTCGACATCGACAAGCCCATCGCCGACCCGGTCTCGCGCGCCCAGCTGGAGACGCTGCGCAAGAACTGTGCCGAGTTCGGGGTGCGCCTGCACCCGCTGGGCGACGTCGAGCAGGGTGTGGTGCACGTCGTGGGCCCGCAGCTCGGCCTGACCCAGCCCGGTACGACGGTGGTGTGCGGCGACTCCCACACCTCCACGCACGGCGCCTTCGGCGCGCTGGCGTTCGGTATCGGCACCTCGCAGGTCGAGCATGTGCTGGCGACCCAGACGCTGCCGCTGGCCCGCCCGAGGACCATGGCCATCACGGTCGACGGCGAACTGCCCGACGGCGTCACCGCCAAGGACCTGATCCTCGCGATCATCGCCCGGATCGGTACGGGCGGCGGCCAGGGCTACATCCTGGAGTACCGCGGCTCCGCCATCGAGAAACTCTCGATGGAAGCGCGGATGACCATCTGCAACATGTCGATCGAGGCCGGTGCCCGCGCGGGCATGATCGCCCCCGACGAGACCACCTTCGCCTATCTCCAGGGCCGCCCGCACGCCCCCGAGGGCGCCGACTGGGACGCCGCGGTCGCGTACTGGAAGACCCTGCGGACCGACGAGGACGCCGTCTTCGACGCCGAGGTCGTCATCGACGCCGCCTCTCTCGCCCCGTTCGTCACCTGGGGAACCAACCCCGGCCAGGGCGCGCCGCTTTCGGCGTCCGTCCCCGACCCGGCCTCGTACGAAGACGCCTCGGAGCGCCTCGCCGCCGAGAAGGCCCTGGAATACATGGGGTTGGAGGCCGGACAGCCGCTGCGCTCCATCACCGTGGACACCGTCTTCGTAGGTTCGTGCACCAACGGCCGCATCGAGGACCTGCGTGCCGCCGCGGACATCCTCAAGGAGCGCAAAGTCGCCGACGGCGTGCGGATGCTGGTCGTCCCCGGCTCCGTGCGGGTGGGCCTGCAGGCCGTCGCCGAGGGCCTCGACACGGTCTTCAAGGAGGCCGGCGCCGAATGGCGGCACGCGGGCTGCTCGATGTGTCTGGGCATGAACCCCGACCAGCTGGCCCCGGGCGAGCGCTCGGCGTCCACCTCCAACCGCAACTTCGAGGGCAGGCAGGGCAAGGGCGGCCGTACCCACCTGGTCTCCCCGCAGGTCGCCGCCGCCACCGCGGTCCTGGGGCACCTCGCCTCCCCGGCCGACCTGTCCGACGCCGACACCCGTACGCCCGCTGGAGTCTGAGGATCATGGAAGCATTCACCACGCACACCGGCCGGGCCGTCCCGCTGCGCCGCTCCAACGTCGACACCGACCAGATCATCCCGGCCCACTGGCTCAAGAAGGTGACCCGGGACGGCTTCGAGGACGGTCTCTTCGAGGCATGGCGCAAGGACCCGGAGTTCGTCCTCAACCGTCCTGAGCGGCAGGGCGCCACCGTCCTGGTCGCCGGCCCCGACTTCGGCACCGGCTCCTCGCGCGAGCACGCCGTATGGGCGCTGCAGAACTACGGCTTCAGGACCGTGATCTCCGCCCGCTTCGCCGACATCTTCCGCGGTAACTCGCTGAAGAACGGCCTGCTCACCGTGGTGCTGGAGCAGAAGATCGTGGACGCCCTCTGGGAGCTCACCGAGCGTGACCCGCAGGCCGAGATCACCGTCGACCTCGAGGCCCGCGAGGTGCGCGCCGAGGGTGTCACCGCCTCCTTCGAGCTGGACGAGAACGCGCGCTGGCGGCTGCTGAACGGGCTGGACGACATCTCCATCACCCTCCAGAACGAGGCCGACATCGCCGCTTACGAGGCGAAGCGCCCGTCCTTCAAACCGCGCACCCTCCCGGTCTGACCGCCGAGGCGCCGCACCGGAAGCACATCACCGGCTGACACGGGTCGAGTTTCGGCCACCGGAAACCCCCTCCGTACCCCCGATCGGGCTGATCGGGGGTACGGCTGTTTCTGTACCCGAACGGCCCCGTCCCGGCCGACCGTTCGGGACAACTTCCCACGTTAGAGCGCTGGTTGCCGGGGTAGGCGATCCACCGGGGCGCGAGACGCGCTGCCCCCGGAAAGGTGGTTCACGGCGGCAGTTGCCCCCTGAGCAGGCGACAACTCGCCCCAGATGGCACAATCTGTGCATGGGACACGACGGCCAACTCGAGCTCTGGGGGGCAGTCGCGGACCGGCTCAAAGAAGCGCACTCGCGGGTGCGCGCACTGCAAGTCCCGGAGGGCGTACGGATGGCGCTGGCCCGGAAGCTGCTGGTCATTACGGCCGCGGCCAAGCACGATCTCGCCGACGCGGCAAGGCGTCTGGAGCGGTTCACATCGGACCTCGACGCGGGTCGATTCCCCGAAGGGGAACGCTGAACTTCTCCGGGACCGCCGAGTTCGTTGCGGCACAAGGGTGATAAGCCCGTTTCGTGTTTGATTTGCGGTATATATCTGCCTAACGTGCGAAAAAGCTTGAACACTTTCGTTCTGGCGAGGTCTCCGAAGGGGAAGACGTGAACAAGGCGCAGCTCGTAGAAGCGATTGCCGACAAGATGGGCGGCCGCCAGCAGGCTGCCGACGCCGTCGACGCGGTCCTGGACGCCATCGTCCGTGCGGTCGTCGCGGGCGACCGGGTCTCGGTCACCGGCTTCGGTTCGTTCGAGAAGGTCGACCGCCCGGCCCGTTACGCCCGCAACCCGCAGACCGGTGAGCGGGTCCGGGTCAAGAAGACCTCCGTGCCCCGCTTCCGCGCGGGCCAGGGCTTCAAGGACCTGGTCAGCGGCACGAAGAAGCTTCCCCGCGGTGGCGAGGTCGCCGTCAAGAAGGCACCCAAGGGCAGCCTGACCGGCGGGGCTTCGGCGACGGTGAAGAAGGCGGCGGCGAAGAAGACCACCGCCAAGAAGGCCACGGCCCGCAAGGCGGCGGCGAAGAAGACCACCGCCGCCGCAGCCGCCACCAAGACCGCGGCCAAGAAGACCACCGCGAAGAAGACGGCGGCCACCGGCGCCCCGGCCAAGACCGCGGCGAAGAAGGCCACCGCCAAGAAGGCCCCGGCCAAGAAGGTGACCGCCACGAAGGCCCCGGCGAAGAAGTCCACGGCCCGCAAGACCGCCGCCAAGAAGACCACCCCGGCCTCCTGACGGCGCGCGGCACGGGGCACGGCACAGGACACAGCACAGGTCACGGCACACGACACGGCACAGGGCATTCACGCGCCGGGCCGGACTCCTCCGGGAGTCCGGCCCGCGGCGTGTCCGTCCACCGCGCGGACCGGCCCGTACGCGCGCGGCGACGGGCGTCCGGGGTCAGAACGTGTGCAGGGTCACCAGGGTGATCCGGCGCGCCGCGCCCTCGCCCTCCGTCTCGATGCGCACCCGCTGCCCGGGCCGCAGCAGCCGCAGCGCGCCCGCGTCGAACGCCGCGGCGTCGAAGGGCACGGGGGTGCCGTCGTCGAGCAGCACCTGCCCGCTGCGGGTCTCGGGGTCGTAGGAGTACGCGGTCGCCTGCATGGACGGCAGCCTACTGCCCGGCGATCAGCAGCCGCTCCGCGACCGCCGCCGTCCGGGGCCCGAGACCGAGCGCCAGCGCCGCGCGCAGATCGTCGCCGGTGTCGACGTCCTGCCGTACGGACTCCACCGCCGCCAGTCGCAGTTCCACCGCCCCCGACGCGCTGTGCAGCGCCCGGGAATCCGCGCCGAAAGCCGGCCGCAATTCCCGGCCGGGAGCCGCCGTCAGCAGTGTCGTGCCGATTCCCGCCGCGTCCGCGAGAAAAGCACGCGGGAATTGTGCCGCCGCCTCCAGGACCCGCGCCAATTCCACCGGACGCAACGCCGGGAGATCCGCGTTGAGCGCGGCGAGGGCGCTTTCCGGACGGGCCGCCCGCACCGCCGCCGCCGCATGGGTGAGCGCCGTGTTGAGTCCGCCGCCCGGCTCGTCCGCGACGACGGCCGCGCCGAGCGCCGTCAGTTCCCGCCCGGCCCGCGCGTCGTCCGTGACCACCACCACATCCCGCACCGCCGGGCAGGCCAGCGCCGCCGCCACGGTGTCCTGCGCGAACGCCAGGGCGAGCCCCGGCCGCACCCCGTCGCCGACGGTGTCCGCGAGTCTGCTCTTGGCCCGCGCAAGGGCCTTCAGGGGCACGACCAAGGTCCACTGCACCGGTGTATCTTCCCTCTCTCCTCGCCGCCATTGTCCCCCGGAGCATCGGGCACGCCGGGGGTCGGGGCGTACGGTGTTCTCGACAGACCGGCGGCCCGGAGCGACACTTGTGCGGCCCCCGGTCCAGGTGGCAGCCCAAGAGGAAGGTGTCCGAGTGCCCCGCCGCAGAATCGGCTTCTGGTACCGCTTCGCCGCGGTGCTCTGCAAACCGCCGCTTGTGGTTCTGATCAAGCGGGACTGGCACGGAAGGGAACACATTCCGGCCGAGGGCGGATTCATCACCGTGGTGAACCACAATTCGCACCTGGACCCCGTCGCGTACGGCCACTTCCAGTACAACACCGGACGGGTGCCCCGGTTCCTCGCCAAGAGCGGCCTCTTCCGCAAGGGTTTCGTCGGCGCCGCGATGCGCGGCACCGGGCAGATCCCCGTCTACCGCGAGAGCACCGACGCGCTCAGCGCGTTCCGGGCCGCGATCGACGCCGTGGAACGCGGCGAGTGCGTCGCCTTCTATCCCGAGGGCACCCTCACCCGGGACCCGGACGGCTGGCCCATGGTCGCCAAGACCGGTGCCGCGCGCGTCGCCCTGCGCACCCGCTGCCCGGTGATCCCCGTCGCCCAGTGGGGCTGCAACGAACTGCTGCCGCCGTACGCGAAGAAGCCCGACCTCTGGCCGCGCAAGACGCACCACGTCCTCGCGGGCCCGCCCGTCGACCTGTCCGAGTACTACGACCGGGACATGAGCGCCGACCTCCTCAAGGAGGTCACCGAGGTCATCATGGCCGCCATCACCCGTCTGCTGGAGGAGATCCGCGGCGAGAAGGCGCCCGACACCCCCTACGACCCGCGCCGCGAGCGGGTCGAGCAGCGCCGCAGGACCGAGGCACAGACGGCGCCGCAGCCGGGGCAAGCGGTGCGGACCAGGGAAACGGAAAAGGAAGAAGAGGGGCAGGGTACGTGAGCGAGCCCGTCAAGGCGGCGGTCTTCGGTACGGGGTCGTGGGGCACCGCCTTCGCCATGGTGCTGGCGGACGCGGGCTGCGAGGTCGCCCTGTGGGGACGGCGCCCCGAGCTGGCCGAGGCGGTCAACTCCACACGGACCAACCCCGACTATCTGCCCGGCGTCGAACTCCCCGCGACCGTGCGGGCCACCACGGACGCCGCCGCCGCCGCCCGCGGCGCCGACTTCGCGGTCCTGGCGGTCCCCTCGCAGACACTGCGCGGCAATCTCGCCGACTGGGCGCCGCTGCTCGCGCCGCACACCGTGCTGGTGTCGCTGATGAAGGGTGTCGAACTCGGCACCACCATGCGGATGAGCGAGGTCGTCGAGGACGTCGCCAAGGCCGGACCGGAGCGGGTCGCCGTGGTCACCGGCCCCAACCTGGCCCGTGAGATCGCCGCCCGCATGCCGGCCGCCGCGGTGGTCGCCTGCGCCGACGAGAGGGTCGCCCAGCGGCTCCAGGCCGCCTGCCACACGCCGTACTTCCGGCCCTACACCAACACCGACGTGGTGGGCTGCGAACTGGGCGGCGCCGTCAAGAACGTCATCGGCCTCGCCGTGGGCATCGCGGACGGCATGGGGCTCGGCGACAACGCCAAGGGCTCCCTCATCACCCGCGGCCTCGCCGAGACCACCCGCCTCGGCCTCGCCATGGGGGCCGACCCGCTGACCTTCGCCGGGCTCGCGGGCCTCGGCGACCTGGTGGCGACCTGCTCCTCGCCGCTGTCGCGGAACCACACCTTCGGCACCAACCTCGGCAGGGGCATGACCCTCCAGGAGACCATCGCCGTCACCCGGCAGACCGCGGAGGGCGTCAAGTCCTGCGAGTCCGTGCTGGATCTGGCCCGGCGGCACGGGGTGGACATGCCGATCACGAAGACGGTCGTCGACATCGTCCACGAGGGCAAGCCGCCCGCGGTCGCCGTCAAGGAGCTGATGTCGCGCAGCGCCAAGCCCGAGCGGCGCTGAGCCCTCGCGGCGCCGAGCGGGGTTCACCCGGCCGGGCCGGCCCGCGCCGCCCGGCGCCGGCAGGGTGCTTCCCCCGAACTCGGCGAGCAGGGCGACCCCCTACGGCCCCACCGCCCCCGACCGGGGCGCGGCCGGTGGACAAGACGCCTGGGGCCGGGCCCGGCCGGGGCATCGCGGCTGCCCGCGGCCGGGGCGGGGCCGGTGGTGCGGTTGTCCGCGGCTGAACGGGGGTAGCGGATGTCCGACACTGTGTCAGGGTCTTGTCAGCGGGTACTCTCGACGCGATATGAGCAGCGAGAACCTCCCCCAGCGCCCTGAGCAGCAGCCGTCCCGCAAGCCGCGCGTGGCCGTCGTGTTCGGCGGCCGCAGCTCCGAACACGGGATCTCCGTGGTCACGGCCGGCGCCGTACTGCGCGCCATCGACCGCGCCAAGTACGACGTCCTGCCGATCGGCATCACCGGGGACGGCCGCTGGGCGCTCACCGCCGACGAACCCGACCGCATGGCGATCACCGACCGCCGTACGCCGAGCGTCGAGAGCCTCGCCGAGTCGGTGGAGGGCGCCGTGGTGCTGCCCATCGACCCCGGCAACCGCGAGGTCGTCTACAGCGAGCCCGGCGCGGTGCCCAAGGTGCTCGGCGAGGTCGACGTCGTCTTCCCGGTGCTGCACGGCCCCTACGGCGAGGACGGCACTTTGCAGGGTCTGCTGGAGCTGTCCGGGACGCCGTACGTGGGTTCCGGTGTGCTCGCCTCGGCCGTCGGCCAGGACAAGGACTACATGAAGCGGGTGTTCACCTCCTTCGGGCTCAAGGTCGGCCCGTACGTGGTGATCCGGCCCCGCGAGTGGGAGCGGGACGAGTCCGCCGCCCGCAGGAAGATCGTCGACTTCGCGGGCGAACACGGCTGGCCGCTGTTCGTGAAGCCCGCGCGCGCGGGTTCGTCGATCGGCATCACCAAGGTCGACGGCCTCGCCGGGCTGGACGACGCGATCGCCGAGGCCCGGCGCCACGACCCGAAGATCCTCGTCGAGGCCGCGCTGCGCGGCCGGGAGATCGAGTGCGGCGTCCTGGAGTTCGAGGACGGCCCGCGGGCCTCGCTGCCCGCCGAGATCCCGCCGCCCGAGGAGCACGCCTACTACGACTTCGAGGCCAAGTACATCGACTCCACGCCCGGTGTGGTGCCCGCCCCGCTCACCGCGGAGGAGACCGCCGAGGTGCGGCGGCTCGCGGTGGAGGCGTTCGAGGCGGCCTCCTGCGAGGGACTGGTGCGTGCCGACTTCTTCCTCACCGACGACGGCGAGTTCGTCATCAACGAGATCAACACCATGCCCGGTTTCACGCCCATCTCGATGTACCCGAAGATGTGGGAGGCGACCGGGATCCCCTACCCCGAGCTCGTCGACCGCCTCGTCCAGGCGGCCCTGCGGCGCTCCACCGGGCTGCGCTAGCGCCGCGGCGCCAGGCCCGCCCCACCGGGCTGCCGCAGGCCCGCGGCCGGTGACACCCGGAGTCCGTCAGTCGGCGATCCCCGTGGGGATCGCCTTCTTGACGGCCGGGGCCAGGTCGACCAGCACCGCCGAACCGTCCTGGACCCGCTGCCTCGCCAGGCTCACCTCCACATAGGCGCGGCGGTTGGCCGTGGTGAACCGGTACGAGCCGTCGTCCTGCTTCTCCATCAGCCAGTCCACGCCGTTCACCCCGCCCGCCACGGCGTCGCGGTCGGCGCCCTCGGCGACGGCGGGGTCGGTCATCCTGGGCGGCCGGGTGACACCGCAGCGCAGTATGATCACCGAGCCTCCCCAGCCCGCCGTGAGGGCGGACCGGGGCTCGGGGTCGTCCCGGCCGAGGCCCGCCACCTTGCGCGGCAGGGCCTCGTCCAGGTTCCGGCACAGCTTCGCGGTGGTCGTGTCCGGACGGGGAACCGCGACCGTGGCCCCGCCCCCCGCCGAGGAGCAGCCCGCGGCGGCGATCAGCAGGGCGAGCACGGCAGGACCGGCGGACCGGCGGCGGCAAGAGGTCACCGGCCCAGGGTAGACGGGGGCTACAGATGCACGACCGGGCAGGTCAGGGTGCGGGTGATGCCGTCGACTTGCTGGACCTTGGCGACCACCATGCGGCCGAGTTCGTCGACCGTGTCGGACTGGGCGCGCACGATGACGTCGTACGGTCCCGTCACGTCCTCCGCCTGGATCACTCCAGGGAGTTTGCTGATCGTCTCGGCGACGGTCGACGCCTTGCCGACCTCTGTCTGGATCAGGATGTACGCCTGTACCACGGAACCTCCAGGGCGGCCACGAGGATCATGTGGGGAAAAGGAACGCCACGGTATCGCGTCGCCGCTCGTCACGGGGAGACCTGTGGACGGCGGGGTCCCCGCGTGGGGGTGCGGGGACGTCAGAAGTTGACGGCCGTCTCGACCGTACCGAGCCCGCCGACCGCCCGCGACCGGGCGCCATGAGCACGAGAAGAGGACGGACCATGAAGGGCACCGTGGGTGAGCTGGGGGAGTTCGGACTCATCAGGGAGCTCACCTCCCGGCTCACCACCACCCCCATGGTGCGGGTGGGCCCCGGTGACGACGCCGCGGTGATCGCGGCGCCCGACCGGCGGGTCGTGGCGAGCACCGACATCCTGCTGGAGGGACGTCACTTCCGCCGCGACTGGTCCACGGCGTACGACGTCGGGCGCAAGGCGGCCGCGCAGAACCTCGCGGACATCGCCGCCATGGGCGCCGTCCCCACCGCGCTGCTGCTCGGCCTCGTCGTCCCGGCCGAACTCCCGGTCGCCTGGCCCACCGAGCTGATGGACGGCCTGCGCGACGAGTGCCAGGTCGCCGGTGCCTCGGTGGTCGGCGGCGACGTGGTGCGCGGCGACGCGATCATGGTGTCGATCACCGCGCTCGGTGATCTGCGCAACCAGGAACCGGTCACCCGCGCGGGAGCCCGGCCCGGTGACCTGATCGCGGTGACCGGCTGGCTCGGCTGGTCTGCGGCCGGATACGCGGTGCTGTCCCGGGGGTTCCGCTCGCCGCGCGCGTTCGTCGAGGCGCACCGCCGCCCCGAGCCGCCGTACCACGCGGGTCCCGCCGCCGCCGCGCTCGGCGCCACGGCGATGTGCGACGTCAGCGACGGGCTGATCGCCGACCTCGGGCACATCGCCGAGGCCAGCAAGGTCCGTATCGACGTCCGTTCCGGTGCCATCGACATCCCGTCCCAGATGAACGACATCGGGCAGGCCGTGGGTGTCGACCCCATGCAGTGGGTGCTGACGGGTGGGGAGGACCACGCGATCGTGGCGGCCTTCCCGCCGGACGTGAAGCTCCCGGCCCGCTGGAAGGTCATCGGCGAGGTGCTCAACCCCTCGGCGCAGCCGCTGGTGACGGTCGACGGGGCGCCGTGGACCAGCAAGGGCGGCTGGGACCATTTCGGGGACATCGAGCGGTGACCGCCCCGGTGGACCCGATTGCCGCGGTTGCCCCGGTGAACCCGGCTGCCCCGGTGGGGGTGCTGACCGTGGCGGGCTCCGACTCCGGCGGGGGCGCCGGGATCCAGGCCGACCTGAAGACGCTGCTCGCGCTCGGCGTGCACGGAATGAGCGTCGTCACCGCCGTCACCGCGCAGAACTCCCTGGGGGTGCAGGGGACCTGGCCGCTCCCGGTGGCGGCGGTGCGGGCGCAGTACCGCAGTGTGGTGGACGACATCGGCGTACGGGCCGTGAAGACCGGGATGCTCGGCCCGGCCCGGACCGTGGAGACGGTCGCGGAGCTGATCGCCGGCACCGGCGCCCCGGCGGTGGTGGACCCGGTGGGCGTCTCCAAGCACGGTGACGTCCTGCTGGCCGGCTCCGCGCTGGAGGCGGTACGCACCCGGCTGCTCCCGGCGGCGGCCGTGGCCACGCCCAACCTCGACGAGGTGGCCCGGCTGACCGGCGTGCGGGTGGAGTCGGAGCACGGACTGCGGGAGGCGGCGGCCGCGATGCTGGGGTGCGGGCCGCGCTGGGTGCTGATCAAGGGCGGCCATCTGCCGGGGGACGCCGACGCCGTGGATCTGCTGACCGACGGCCGCGAGGAGCACTGGCTGCGGGCGCCGCGGATCGCCAACCGGCACACCCACGGCACCGGCTGCACCCTCGCCTCGGCGATCGCCGCCGGGCTGGCGAAGGGGCGCACGGTGCCGGAGGCGGTGCGGGCGGCGAAGGAGTACGTCACCGGGGCGATCGCGGGCGGCTTCCCGCTGGGCGCGGGGATCGGTCCGGTGGACCACGGGTGGGCGCTGCGGACCGGCCGCTGATCCGGTGGGGGCCCGGCGTGCCGTCACGGGATCAGCGCACGGCAAAAAGCCGGCCCACCTGTCGGTGGACCGGCTCGTTGCAGCGAACCAGCAGGGCCGCGCCTCAGCCGAGCGTCAGCGCGAGACCTTGCCGGCCTTGATGCACGAGGTGCAGGCGTTCACGCGCTTCGGCGTCCCGCCGACCACGGTACGCACACGCTGGATGTTGGGGTTCCAGCGACGGGGCGTACGGCGGTGCGAGTGGGAGATGTTGTTGCCGAAGCCCGGGCCCTTGCCGCAGACGTCGCAGTTGGCAGCCACGGGGTCACTCCAAAGACTTCAGATGCACTTACGGTTGATCCCGGCACGCCGGGATCAGGGTCACATGATCGGTCACCGATCAGGATCTGAGTGGCTTGCCGGGGGAATGGCCCGATCGGGATCGGGCAACCGGAGCAGCATACAACGGCTGCTGCCGTACAACGAAACTACCATGGCTGATCAGCGGCCCGCGCCCGGCCCGGTTCCGGCCCGGTTCCGGCGGACGGCTGTCCGGGGACTACGCTGCGTCCAGGTCGGGTCAAGGAGGCGCGGGTGGCGCGGGTGCCGCAGACATTCTTCGATGCTCTGGCGGTGCGCAGCTGGTGCTCTCTCGCGCTCGGGGCGCTGGCCAGGGTGCGTGAGGAGATCGACGCGATCAACGTGTACCCGGTGGCCGACGGCGACACCGGGACGAACCTGTACCTCACCCTCGAGTCGGCGGCGGCCGCGGTGGAAGCCGTCTTCGCGGGTCACGTCGCCGGTCCCGGGCCGGGTGGAGGGCCTTCACTGGCGGACGCGGTGCGCGCGATGGCGCACGGCGCGCTGATAGGGGCGCGCGGGAACTCCGGCACCATCCTGGCGCAGCTGCTGCGCGGCATGGCCCAGATACTCGCCGCCGACGGTGCGACCCCGCACACGGACGGGACGGGCCTCGGGCTCGCCCTGCGGCACGCCGCCGACTCCGCCCGCGAGGCCGTGGCCCACCCCGTCGAGGGCACCGTCCTGTCGGTCGCCTCGGCGGCGGCCGCGGCCGCCGCGCTGGCCGAGGGCGACTGCGGGACGGTGGCCAGGGCGGCGTACGAGGGGGCGCGCACCGCGCTCGCGGCGACCCCGGGGCAGCTGGCGGTCCTGGCCAGGGCCGGGGTGGTCGACGCGGGCGGGCGGGGTCTCGTCACGGTGCTGGCGGCCCTGGTCGAGACGTTCACGGGCGAGGTCCCGGGGACGGCGGCGGACGCGGCCGGGGGCGCCACGGCCGGCCGGACCGCGGGCGGCACGGCCGGCGGCGGTACCGCCACCGGTGGCACGGTCACCGGCACCGCGTTCACGGGCGCCGTCTGCTCCGACCCCGCCGTGGCGGACGAGGACGGTCCCGCCTTCGAGGTCATCTATCTCCTGGAGGCCGGTGACGAGGCCGTGGCGCGCCTGCGGGAGCGGCTCGACGGGCTCGGCGACTCGCTGGTCGTGGTCGGCGGCGACGGCCTGTGGAACGTGCACGTCCATGTGGACGACGCGGGCGCGGCCGTGGAGGCGGGCGTCGAGGCCGGGCGGCCGTACCGGATCAGGATCACCCACTTCGGCGCGGGCGCGGTGCACACCAACCGGGCCGAGAGCCCGCTGCCCGAGCGCGTCCAGCGGGCCGTGGTGGCCGTCGTACCGGGGGAGGGGCTGGCCGGGCTGTACACCGAGGCGGGTGCCACCACCGTGCTCGCGCCGCCCGGCGCGCCGCCCGCGAGCGGCGCCCTGGCGGAGGCGGTACGGCGGGCCCACGCGCGCGAGGTGGTCCTGCTGCCCAACGACACCGATCTGCGGCTGGCCGCGGCCGCCGCGGCCGACCAGGCGCGCGCGGAGGGCATCCGGGTCGCCCTCATCCCGACCCGCTCGCCGGTCCAGGGCATCGCGGCGCTCGCCGTGCACGAGCCGGGGCGGCGCTTCGACGAGGACGTCGTCCAGATGACCTCGGCGGCGGGCGCGACCCGCTACGCGGAGGTCACCGTCGCCGAACGGGAGGCGTGGACCATGGCCGGCATCTGCCAGGCCGGGGACGTGCTCGGGCTCATCGAGGACGACGTGGCCGTGATCGGCACGGACGTCGCGGTCACCGCCGAGACCGTCCTGGACCGCATGCTGTCGGCGGGCGGCGAACTGGTCACCCTCGTCCTGGGCGACGACGCGCCCGCGTCCATCGCGGAACGCCTGGAGGCCCGGGTGCGCGAGTGCTACCTCGCCGTCGACACGGTGGTGTACCGGGGCGGCCGTCAGGGCGCGCCGCTGCTGATCGGCGTGGAGTAGCCGGGCGCGAGCGCCCGTACCGCCGCTCAGGTGAACTCCTCCTGAACAAGCCGAAGTCGCCTACAACCACGTCCGGTTCCCCGGGGTCGTACGCCGTACCAGCGCGCCGCCCGACCGCGCGGCGCGGCCACACCCGCAGGGGGAACCGACCATGCCGACCGACACAACCGCCCGCTCCCGCCGCCGTACGGGGGCCGCCCTCGCGGCCGTCGCCGCCGCGGTGCTCGTCCCGTCCGCGCTGTCCGTCCCGGCGGCGCACGCCGCCGCCCCGGCGCCCGCCCAGGCCGCGGTGAAGTACAACAAGCTGTACTACACGGCGTCCAAGGGCCAGACCAACAAGCTGGCCGTCAGCTGGAAGCTCGGCCCGCAGGACCCGGACTCCACGCTGTACTACATGATCTTCACCCTGGACGACGTGGTCTCCGTGACCCCCGGCGCCGGCTGCGTACGCCCCTCGGCCTCCGACACCACCAAGGTGGTCTGCACCCTCCTCGAACCGGGCTACGAGGCGTCCGACCTGGACTCCCTGATCGTCGACCTCGGCGACCGCGACGACACGGCGACGGTCGCCGCGGACTCCGGCGCGTACACCCGCGTCTACGGCGGCACGGGTGACGACACCCTCACCGGCCACGGCCGGGACGTGCTGTACGGCCAGGCCGGCGACGACACCCTGCACGGCGGCGGCGGCGCCTACTCCGAGGGCTCCTACGGCGGTTCCGGCAACGACCGCCTCACCGACTGCGCCTACGAGTGCCACGGCGGCACCGGCAACGACACGCTCTACGGCACCGGCACGGACAACGTCCTCTCCGGCGACGAGGGCAACGACACCGTCCACGGCGGCAGCGGTCCCGACCTGATCCTCGGCGGCCCCGGCAACGACCGGCTGTACGGCGACAAGGGCAACGACAGGATCTACGGCAACAGCGGCAACGACACGCTGCACGGCGGCCCCGGCACGGACACCCTCTCGGGCGGCCCGGGCAAGGACAGGATCTACGGCAACTGAGGGAGGTCCGAGGCCCGGGGGCGCGGCCCCCGGGGGACGGGAGGGGGCGGGCGGGGGCGACATCCCCACCCGCCCCCGCCTCACTCCTCCCGCAGCTCCAGCAGCTGCTCCGCCTCCGCCCGACGGGCCAGGACCGTCTCGTCGGCCCCGTCCCCGTCCCCCTGGAAGCCCTCGTACGCCGCCAGCACCGCCCGTGCCCGCCCCACCGCGGCCGCGGACCGCCCCAGATCGGCCTCCAGCCACCCCGCGGCGAGCTCCGCACCGGTCCTGGCGTGCAGGCCCTCCGCGCCCAGGGAGGCGAACACCGCCGCCGCCTCCGCCATCTGGGTCAGGCCCGCCTCGAACGCCGCCCGGATCGCCCCGTCCTCCGCGTCCTCGGCCACCGACCGCGCCAGCAGGTCCCCGAACTGCCGGTGGGTGTGCCCGAGCTCGGCGACCAGCCGGTGCCGCGTCTCCTCGTCGTCCGCCGCGTCCGCACCGGCCTGGCACTCGTCGAGCGCCTCCGCCATCAGCTCCCGCGCCCCGCCGACGCCCGCGTCCGTGTTCAGCGCCAGCCACGCGCGGGCCCGCAGCGAGCGGACCAGACCGTGCACATTGCCGACCCCGCGCCACAGTTCGCCCGCGCGCGCGTAGGCGCGGTCCGCGTCGTGGGAGAGGTCCGCGCGGCTGAGCGACTCGGCGGCGAGATGGGCGAGCGTGGCGTGATCGTGCTGCTCGGGCCAGTGCCGGGCGATCCCGGCGGCCTGGAGGCGCCGTTCGGCGGCCGCCCGGTGCTCGCCGAGGGCGCCGAGACAGTCGCCCAGCCACCACAGCGTCTGCACGACCGCGCCGTCCCCGTGCGTCTCGGCGTTCAGATCCGGCAGTGCCGACTCCAGCACCTCCGCCGCCTCCGCGTACCGGCCCTGCCGCAGCAGGAACCCGCCGAGCATGTGCCGCGCCCAGGCGCCCAGTGTCGGCCCCTGACCGGCCTCGTCGGCCCAGTGCGCGGCCTGGAGGGCCTGTTCCGCGGCCTCCAGCGCCTCACCCCGCTCACCGACCAGCTCGGCCAGCTGGAGGTGCAGCTGGGCCCGCCCGGTCGCCTCCACGTACGGTCCGCCGAGCTCCAGGGCCGCGCGCACCGCCCGCTCGGCCTCCGCCATGTCGTCCAGCTGATGGGCGAGCGCGGCCACCCGCACCTCGTACTCCACCGCGAACCACGGCAGCCCCGCCGCCGTGAACTCGCCCACCGCCCGCCGGAACAGCCCCGCCGCCCGCTCCGGGTCCCCGTGGAACTCCGCGAGCTCCGCGAGCATCGCCTGCGCCTCGGCCGACCGGGACGCCAGCCGCACATCGCTGCCGGTGTGCCCGCCGACCAGCGCCTGCAGCTCCCGCACCGCCCGCTCGGCGGCCTCGGCGGCACCCTCCGCCGCCTCCGCGCCCCCCGGGCCCGCGGTGCCGTTCTCGTGCTCCTCGTGCAGCCGGCGCATCAGGATCCGCGCCCTGCTCATCAGCACCGACGCGGTCTCCCGCACCCCGGTGCCCTCCTCGGCGTACAGCGCGAGGATCCCGTCGTACGGTTCCGCGACCGCCGTGAGCGCTCCGGCGGTGTCGCCCGCCAGCGCCCGCACGTACGCCCCGCGCGCGCGTGCGGCGAGCGACTCGCCGGTGTCACCCGCCTCGGCGTACAGCCGTGCGGCCCGCTCGAACAGCGCCACGCCGTCGGGACCGCTCGCCATCGCCTCGTGGTCGGCGAGCTCCGCGCGCGTGCGCGCGTCCGGTTCCGCGTCCTCGGCGGCCCGCGCGACCGCTTCCCACGCCGCCATGGCGTCCGGCTGGAGGGTGTCCGACAGCCGGCGCGCCTCGGCCAGCAGCCCCGCCAGGTCCCGGCCCGCCGCCGGAGCCGGGGCGGGCGCGGGCGGCGGCGCGCCCGGGACGCCGCCGGCCGGGCGTGTCGCGCGCACGCCCAGCGGCAGCCGGTCCGCCAGCGGCTCCTGCGCCATCCGCGCGCGCGTCCGGTCACCGACGTACGACGTGCCGTTGCGCGCGTCGAAACGCGCCGCGAGGGCCAGCGCCTCCGCGCGCGCGTGGGCGGCGAGTTCCCGCGCGGTCCGCTCCTCGCCCCTGCCGCCCGGCACCCGCCGGTCGCCGAGCCCCAGGGCGGTCAGCCGGTCCATCAGCAGCGCCACCACCGCCATGAAGTCCAGACGGCTGCGCGGCTGCCCGGTGTCCGTGAAGTACGCGGGCCGCTCCGCGAGCAGTTCGAGCCCGCGCGCCTCGTTGCCGGTCAGCGCGCAGAACTCGACATGGTCCGCGAAGGCGCCGCGCATGCTCTCCATCGGCCGCACCAGCCGGAAACCCCGCAGATGGTGGGCGCGCGCCTCGTCGAACCGGCCCAGCCTGAGCAGCGGCGCCAGCGACGACGCCAGCACGGTGTGCGGCTCGTGCGCACAGGTGAACTCGCCGTCCAGCACCGGCCCCCACAGCTCCAGCGCCTCGGCGTCCCGCCCCCGCCGCGCCTGCCAGCCGCCCTGCCCGTGCAGCTCGCAGGCATGGCAGTCGGCCATCGAGTCCCGCTCGGCGGCCAACCACGCCGCGTACGCCCGCTCCGCGCGCGGGATGTCCCCCAGATGCGCGGCGACACTGAACTCCGCGCTGCGCACCGCCCGTTCGGAGTGACCGGCCAGCCGGTAGCGGTGCTCCATCTCACCGAGCCACTTCTCGATCGAGGCGAGCGGCACATGCGGCTGGTCCAGCATCCCGGCCGACATCCACTTGAACACCCAGTGCAGCGAGTGCGTCTCGTACTCGTCGAAATCCCCGGGCCGTTCGTCCCACAGGCGCAGCAGCCGCGCGAAGGGGACGAACATCTTGTCCTTCTCGGAGCTGTAGTTGTAGACCTTCAGCTGGTGGCCGAGCGCCTCGATCACGGCGAGCGGGACGTCCAGCCGTTCGGCCGCGGCCAGCAGCCGCTCCGCGCGCGCGTTGCGCGCCGGGCCCTCCGGCTGGTCGGAGTTCTCCGCCATCGCCCGGCGCAGCGCGTCGAAATCGGTGATCTCATCCATCAGTGGCCGTCCTCCCCGTGGGTGGCCCATTCCAGCAGCCCGATGAACGCCCGGTTCAGCAGCGCCGAGTCGGCCGGCCGCAGCGGGCGCTGGGCCATCAGCAGCGCCTGCCCGTACAGCGACTCGGTGGCGGTGCCGATCAGCTCCGGGTCCTTCAGCGCGCCGATCCGGCGGATCAGCGGGTTGAGGTGGTTGAGCACCAGACGCGCGCGCGGCGCGCTGCCGCGCAGCGAACCGAGGATGCCCGCCCACAGGTCACCGGCCTGCTCCTCGGCGTCGGCGCGCGCCTGCTCGTGCCGGGCCGAACGGTCGTCCAGATGCAGCGCGGGCACCGACAGCGGGTGGAAGGCGCGCAGCACGACGTCGCAGCCCAGCGTGTCCAGCCGGGCCCGCGCCACCGCGAGGAAACCCGCGAGCGCCAGTTCCTCCGCCGGGCCGACCGGGTCCAGATGCGCGGTCACCGTCTCCGCGTCCAGCTCCGCGACCACCGTCCCCGGCCGCACCGACGGCAGCGCCTCGACGAGTTCGCCGTCGTAGGTGTAACCGCCGTTGATCACGCCGACGCCCTGCGCGGAGGCGATCGGGGCGACCTGCCGGTACTCCTCGACGGTCCGGGTGAAGTGCACCACCGGGTGGCGCTGCGCGAACTCCTCCAGCGACAGCCGCCCGTCGGTCGTCTCGAACGGCAGCCACGGCAGCATCGTGCGCAGCATCTCCCGGTCGTGCCGCGCCAGGGACTTCACCCCCAGGTGGTGGACCGCGAGGAACGCGGCCAGCCGTTCCGGGTCACCGGCGGCGAGCCCGGTGAGCCAGGAGCGGATCCTTTCCCCGAGCGCCTCCCGTACGGCGGCGAGCGTCTCGTCCTCGTACAGCGACTCGCGCGACGCCGTGGGGCGCAGACTGTCCGTGTCCAGGACGCAGCGCACGAAGAACGCCCAGTCCGGCAGCAGCTGTTCGGCCCGCTCGGTGAGCAGCATGCCCTTCAGGTGCACCCGGTGGCCGGCCCGCTGCGCCGGGCTGACCGCCGACGGCAGCACGTACGCCACGCCGCGGATCCCGGCGACCGGCACGTCCAGCGGAACCGAGTCCAGCGGCGTGAACCCGAACAGCTCCTGGCAGTGCCGGGCCAGCGCCCCCCGGCGCGCGGCGGGGGAGGGGTAGGGCCGGTCCCAGGGGGCGGGCAGCTCGGTGACGGCCGCCTCGCCCACCCGGACGTCGTACGGCAGCAGGGAGCCGAACTCCCGCGCCAGCGCCAGCACCCGCTCCTCCGCGAGCCACTCACCGGCCCCGGCGCGCGCCACCAGATGCACGGTGGTGCCCGGTTCGGTACGGGCCGAGGAGGGCAGGGTCCGCACGGTGTACGAGCCGTCGTCACGCGCCGTCCACTCCACCGGCGGCGCGTCGGGCGTACGGCTGCTGCGGCTGACGACCCGGATCCGCTCGGCGACCACGAAACAGGCCAGCAGGCCGATGCCGAACTGCCCGAGGAACCCCGAGCGGGCCTCCTGGAGCCCGTCGGCCCGCTTGGAACTGCGCCCGATGGTCGCCAGCAGGCTGTGCACATCGGACTCGGTGAGCCCGATGCCGCTGTCCTCCACCCGCAGGGAGCCGCCCTCGGCGTACAGCCGCACCCGGGCCGGGGCACCGGGCTCCTCGGCCAGCCGGGCGGTGACGGCGTCGACGGCGTTCTGCAGCAGCTCGCGCAGATAGACCCGCGGACTGGAGTAGAGGTGATGGGAGAGCAGGTCCACCAGACCGCGCAGGTCGACCTGGAAGGTGTGAGGAGACTGAGGGGAAGGGGATGCCTGGGATGACTGAGATGTCTGGGAGTCCATCGTGGCAGCGCCGGTGGGGAGACGTACGACGGCGCGGGGTCGGGCGGTCCCGTGTGAGGCGGCGACCGCGTGGAGGGCCGGAGCGCGTCATCCTACGGCGCGGGAAGCGCGGCTGACCAGGGGATTCCCGAGACATATACGGCGATGTCAGCGGCGTGGTGTGCAATGGATCCCGTGCCCGCACTGGAACAACCGCTGAAGAACGAGGTCGGCCCCGCCACCGCGAAGGTGATGGCCGAGCATCTCGGCCTGCACACCGTGGGCGACCTCCTGCACCACTACCCCCGCCGGTACGAGGAGCGCGGCCAGCTCACCCACCTCGCCGACCTGCCGATGGACGAGCACGTCACGGTGGTCGCCATGGTCGCCGACGCCCGGCTGCACACGTTCGCCTCCGCCAAGGCGCCGCGCGGCCGGGGCCAGCGCCTGGAGGTCGTCATCACCGACGGCAGCGGCCGCCTCCAACTGGTCTTCTTCGGCTCCGGGGTGCACAAACCGCACAAGGAACTCCTGCCGGGCACCCGGGCGATGTTCGCGGGCAAGGTCTCCGTCTTCAACCACCGCCTCCAGCTCGCCCACCCCGCCTACGAACTGCTGCGCGGGGACGGCGGCGCCGGGGAGACGGCGGGGGCCGCGGAGGCGGTGGAGTCGTGGGCCGGCGCCCTGATCCCGCTCTACCCGGCCACCGCCAAACTGGAGTCGTGGAAGATCAGCAAGGCCGTCGACACGGTGCTCTCCCGGGCCGGTGAGGCCGTCGACCCCCTGCCGGAGTCCCTCCGCGAGGGCCGCGGACTGCTCTCCCTCCCGGAAGCCCTGCACCGTATCCACCGCCCGCGCACCAAGGCCGACATCGCCGCCGCCCGTGAACGCCTGAAGTGGGACGAGGCGTTCGTGCTCCAGGTGGCCCTCGCCCGCCGCCGGCACGCCGACGCCCAGCTCCCGGCCGTCCCGCGCCGTCCCGCCCCCGACGGTCTCCTCGCCGCCTTCGACGACCGGCTGCCGTTCACCCTCACCGAGGGCCAGCGCAAGGTGACGCAGGAGATCTTCGCCGACCTCGCCACCGACCACCCCATGCACCGCCTCCTGCAGGGCGAGGTCGGCTCCGGCAAGACCCTCGTCGCGCTGCGCGCCATGCTCGCCGTGGTCGACGCGGGCGGCCAGGCCGCGATGCTGGCCCCCACCGAGGTCCTCGCCCAGCAGCATCACCGGTCGGTCACCGAGATGATGGGCTCGCTCGCCGAGGGCGGCATGCTGGGCGGCTCCGAGCACGCCACCAAGGTCGTGCTGCTCACCGGCTCCATGGGCGCCGCCGCCCGCCGCCAGGCCCTGCTCGACCTCGTCACCGGCGAGGCGGGCCTCGTGATCGGCACGCACGCGCTGATCGAGGACAAGGTGCAGTTCCACGACCTCGGCCTCGTGGTCGTGGACGAGCAGCACCGCTTCGGGGTCGAACAGCGTGACGCGCTGCGCGGCAAGGGCAGGCAGCCGCCGCATCTGCTGGTCATGACGGCCACACCGATCCCGCGCACCGTCGCGATGACCGTCTTCGGCGACCTGGAGACCTCCGTCCTCGACCAGTTGCCGGCCGGCCGCTCGCCCATCGCCAGCCATGTCGTCCCGGCCGCCGACAAGCCCCACTTCCTGGCCCGGGCCTGGGAGCGGGTGCGGGAGGAGGTGGCGGCGGGACATCAGGCGTACGTGGTCTGCCCGCGGATCGGGGACGAGGAGGAGGACGGGGCGAAGGCGGCGGCGAAGCGGAAGTCCGCGGAGGACGAGGCGGAACGGCGTCCGCCGCTGGCGGTGCTGGACATCGCGGAGCAGCTGTCTGGCGGGCCCCTCGCCGGGCTGCGCGTCGAGATCCTCCACGGGCGTATGCCGCCGGACGACAAGGACGCGGTGATGCGGCGGTTCTCGGCGGGCGAGACGGATGTGCTGGTCGCGACGACGGTGATCGAGGTGGGGGTGAACGTGCCCAACGCGACCGCCATGGTGATCATGGACGCGGACCGCTTCGGTGTCTCGCAGCTGCACCAGCTGCGCGGCCGGGTGGGCCGTGGCTCGGCCCCCGGCCTGTGCCTCCTCGTCTCCGAGATGCCGGAGGCGAGCCCGGCCCGCGCCCGCCTGTCCGCTGTCGCGGCGACACTGGACGGCTTCGAGCTGTCCCGCGTCGACCTGGAGCAGCGCCGTGAGGGCGACGTGCTGGGCCAGGCCCAGTCCGGGGCGCGGACCAGCCTGCGGGTCCTCGCGGTGATCGAGGACGAGGAGATCATCGCGGAGGCGAGAGCGGAGGCGGTGGCGCTGGTCGCCGCGGACCCCGCCCTCTCGAAACTCCCCGGCCTCCGGACGGCCCTGGACGCCCTCCTGGACGAGGACCGCGAACAGTACCTGGAGAAAGGCTGACCCCGCCCCGACACGCGACTCCGCCGCCCACCCGCACCCGCCCGCTCCGCGTCGCGAGGCTGTGCCGACACGCGGCCCCGCCGCGCACCCGGCCCCGGCGCACCCGGGCGTCCCCGGCCCCCAGGGGCGCGGGGCTGTGCCGATATGCGGCTCCGCCGCGTGTGCGCGCCCAGCCGCTCCGCACCCGTACCCGAACCGCGTCCCCAGCCACCCCCCAGGGGCGCGGGGCTGTGCCGATATGCGGCTCCGCCGCGTGGGCGCGACCAGCCACGGCGGACCCGCACTCGCCGACGGCGAACCCGCCCCCGCCGCCAGGCGACCCGCCCCCGCCGGTAGGCGAACCGTCGGTGGGCGGCCCGCCTGAGAGACTGGGCGGGTATTCGCGAGATCGTAAAGGATCGAGAGACATGACCCGCGTGATCGCCGGCACAGCAGGAGGACGCCGCCTGGCCGTCCCGCAGGGACACGGCACCCGCCCCACCTCGGACCGCGCCAGAGAGGGACTGTTCTCCAGCTGGCAGTCCCTCCTCGGCCACCCCCTGGAAGGGCACCGCGTGCTGGATCTCTACGCCGGCTCCGGAGCCGTGGGCCTGGAGGCACTGTCGCGGGGCGCGGGACACGCCCTGCTGGTCGAGAGCGACGCGAGAGCCGTCCGTACCGTGCGGGACAACGTCCGCAGCCTGGGTCTGCCCGGCGCCGAGGTGCGGGCGGGCAAGGCCGAGCAGATCATCCGGACCACGGAGCCCGCACAGCCGTACGACCTGGTCTTCCTCGACCCCCCGTACGCCGTCACCGACGACGATCTCCGGGAGATCCTGCTCACACTCCGCGCCGGGGGGTGGCTCACGGCGGACGCCCTCGTCACCGTGGAGCGGAGCACAAGAGGCGGCGATTTCCGATGGCCGGCCGGATTCGAGGCGATCCGGTCCCGTCGCTACGGCGAGGGAACGTTTTGGTACGGTCGCGCCGCCTCCCCGTGCGAAGACGCACGATGACCGGACCGAGAGCGAGGGATCTCCAGTGCGCCGCGCCGTATGCCCCGGGTCGTTCGACCCGATCACCAATGGACACCTGGACATCATCGCCAGGGCCTCCAAGCTGTACGACGAGGTCTATGTCGCGGTGATGATCAACAAGTCGAAGAAGGGCCTGTTCGAGGTCGACGAACGGCTCGACCTGATCCGCCAGGTCACCGCCGAGTGCGGCAACGTACGCGTCGAGGCGTTCCACGGCCTGCTCGTCGACTTCTGCCGGCAGCGCGACATCCCCGCGATCGTGAAGGGGCTGCGCGCCGTCAGCGACTTCGACTACGAACTCCAGATGGCCCAGATGAACATCGGTCTGTCGGGCGTGGAGACGCTCTTCGTGCCCACCAACCCCACCTACAGCTTCCTGTCGTCCTCCCTGGTCAAGGAGGTCGCGACCTGGGGCGGCGACATCTCCCACCTGGTGCCGCCGGCGGTGTTCGAGGCGCTCGCCAAGCGCCTGCACCAGGACTGAGGCCCCGGCCCCGGTTCCGCACCAGGACCGCCCAGGGGCCGCACCGGGGTCGCCCGGAAACTGACAAACCGTCACCCGGTGCCCGGCGGTGAGCCCGGAGTCGTACAGTCGTCCCGTCCGTCTTCAACACATCGGCAGGAAGTGGCGAGCACACGGTGGACGTGCAGAAGAAGCTCGACGAGATCGTCACCACGGTCTCCGGCGCCCGGTCCATGCCCATGTCGGCCTCGTGCGTGGTCAACCGGGCCGAGCTGCTCGCCCTGCTCGAGGAGGTGCGCCAGGCGCTGCCCGGCTCGCTCGCGCAGGCCCAGGAACTGATCGGCGACCGCGACCACATGGTCGAGCAGGCCCGCCAGGAGGCCGACCGGATCATCGGACAGGCGCACGCCGAGCGCGGCTCGATCGTCTCCGACACCGAGATCGCCCGCCGCTCCCAGGCGGAGGCCGACCGCATCCTCGCCGAGGCCCGCCAGGAGGCCGAGGAGGTCCGCGCGGAGGCCGACGACTACGTCGACTCCAAGCTCGCCAACTTCGAGGTCGTCCTCACCAAGACCCTCGGCTCCGTGGGCCGCGGCCGGGAGAAGCTCCTCGGTACCGGCCCCGGTCTCGACGAGGAGGGCTACGAGGACGAGGACGCCCCCGAGCGCAGCCACGACCCGGAGACCCTGCGCCGCACCGCCGACGAGTACGTCGACGTCAAGCTCGGCGCCTTCGAGGCGGTGCTCGCCAAGACCCTGGAGGCGGTCGGCCGCGGCCGGCAGAAGCTGCACGGCCGGATCGCCTCGGACGACCTCGGCGCGCTCGCCGACGACACCACCACCTTCCAGCACTCCAGCGACGCCGACTACCTCGCCGACCTCGCCGCGCTGTCGGACCCCGCTCCGGCCCGCGCCGCCGCCTCCGCCGAACCGCGGCCCGTGATCCCGCAGCAGGCGCCCCCGCAGCCGCAGTACGACCAGCAGCAGGTCGCCTACGGCTACCAGCAGGACACCTACGCCGACTACACGCAGCAGGGGTACGGCGGACAGGACCCCTACGGCTACCAGCAGGCCGCCGACCCGTACGCCTACCAGGGCTACGACACCCAGCAGGGCGGCTACGACCCCGCCCAGGCCCAGCAGGGCTACGCCCAGCCCGCCCTGCCCCCGGCCCTGCCGTCCGCGCAGACCCTCGACGAGACCAGCCTCTTCGACACCAGCATGATCAGTGCCGAACAGCTGCGCGCCTACGAACAGGGCCGCGGCCAGGGCTGACCCCGCCCACCGGGCTGACCACCCGATTGGGCCGTGAGGGAAAGGTCCAGTATCCTGACTGTTCGGTCGCGTGTACGCCCGCGATCAGCGCTGCCCCGGAGCACCTCCGAGGCGGCGTCCCTCGGAGCCCGGAAGATCGAAAACAGGAATGGCCTCTCACACCCGTCTCGACCACCGCAACCCTCTCGTGTTCGACACACACGAGCTGGGCCGGCGTCCGGGTGCGCTGCAGCGCCTGACCCGTACCGTCGACGCCCCCCGGGACCTCGGTCTGCTGGGAGTCGTCGGAGTGCCGGAAGGCGCCCCGGTGGAACTCGGACTCCGGCTCGAGTCCGTCCTGGACGGGGTGCTCGTCACGGGCACCGCCCGTGCACGGGCCGAGGGGGAGTGCGTAAGGTGTCTGGAGCCGCTCGAGCTGGATGTCGAAGCGGAATTCCAGGAACTGTTCGCGTACCCCGACGCCGACGACCGGGGCCGTGTGATCACGGAACCGGGCGATGACGCCGAGGCCGACGAGGACAGGTACTTCCTCGAGGACGGACTCTTCGACCTCGAGCCTCTGCTGCGCGATGCGGTGGTGCTCGCACTGCCGATGCAGCCGGTGTGCCAGGAAGACTGCCCGGGACTGTGCTCCGAGTGCGGAGCCCGGCTCGCGGACGACCCGGACCACCACCACGACGCCGTCGACATCCGTTGGGCGGCACTGCAGGGACTCGCCGGAACCACGTCGGACGGCGAGAAGGACGAGATGAGCGGCGCCGGATCCGGTGCCGACGAGAAGCAGGAGAAGTAGCCGTGGCTGTTCCGAAGCGGAAGATGTCGCGCAGCAACACGCGCCACCGCCGGTCGCAGTGGAAGGCTGCGGTCCCCACCCTGGTTGCGTGCGAGCGCTGCCACGAGCCCAAGCTGCAGCACATCGCGTGCCCGTCGTGCGGCACCTACAACAAGCGCCAGGTCCTCGAGGTCTGAGCGGCTGGTGAGAGGCACCGTGTCCACGGCGAAGAAGAACGCCTCCCGCCCCGGCGGAAGCGACCCATCGGACCATACGGCCTCGTCCCACACGCTTCTGGAAGGGCGGCTCGGCTATCAGCTCGAGTCCGCCCTTCTGGTGCGTGCGCTGACCCACCGTTCCTACGCGTACGAGAACGGCGGTCTGCCGACGAACGAGCGTCTGGAGTTCCTCGGGGACTCCGTGCTCGGTCTCGTCGTCACGGACACGCTGTACCGCACCCACCCCGACCTGCCCGAGGGCCAGCTGGCCAAACTGCGGGCCGCGGTGGTCAACTCGCGTGCGCTGGCCGGGGTGAGCCGCGGGCTCGATCTCGGCGCCTTCATCCGGCTCGGCCGCGGTGAAGAGGGCACGGGTGGCAGGGACAAGGCATCCATCCTCGCCGACACCCTGGAAGCGGTGATCGGCGCGGTCTATCTCGACCAGGGCCTCGACTCGGCGTCCGAGCTGGTGCACCGGCTCTTCGACCCGCTGATCGAGAAGTCCTCCAACCTCGGAGCCGGCCTGGACTGGAAGACCAGTCTCCAGGAGCTCACCGCGACCGAGGGGCTCGGTGTGCCCGAGTACCTGGTCACGGAGACCGGTCCCGACCACGAGAAGACCTTCACTGCTGCCGCCCGCGTCGGAGGCGTCTCGTACGGCACCGGCACCGGCCGCAGCAAGAAGGAGGCGGAGCAGCAGGCCGCGGAGTCCGCCTGGCGGGCCATCCGGACCGCTGCGGACGAGCGCGCCGAGGCGGCCGGCAACGCCGCCTCCGACGGCGCGGACCCCTCGGCCCCCGCCTCTGTCTGACGGTTCACGGCAGTGGTGACACCTGAGCGCCCGCCCCGGCCACCGGGGCGGGCGCTCAGGCACCGCACGATCTGTTCACGGGGGTCCCGATGCCCGAACTGCCCGAGGTCGAGGTGGTGCGGCGCGGTCTGGAACGCTGGGTCGCCGGCCGTACGGTCACCGACGCCGAGGTGCTGCACCCGCGCGCCGTACGCCGTCACCTCGCCGGTGCCGACGACTTCGCGCACCGGCTGAAGGACCAGCGCGTCGGCGTGCCCCGCCGCCGCGGCAAGTACCTGTGGCTGCCCCTCGCCGGTACCGGCCAGGCCGTCCTCGCCCACCTCGGCATGAGCGGCCAGCTGCTCGTCCAGCCGGTCACCGCGGCCGACGAGAGACACCTGCGCGTCCGCGTCCGGTTCGCCGACACGCTCGGCACCGAGCTCCGCTTCGTCGACCAGCGCACCTTCGGCGGGCTCTCCCTGCACGACACCACCCCGGACGGGCTGCCCGACGTCATCGCGCACATCGCCCGTGACCCCCTCGACCCGCTGTTCGACGACGAGGCGTTCCACCAGGCGCTGCGCCGCCGCCGCTCCACGGTCAAACGCGCCCTGCTGGACCAGTCGCTGATCAGCGGGGTCGGCAACATCTACGCGGACGAGGCGCTGTGGCGTGCCGGGCTGCACTACGAGCGCCCGACGGCGACCCTCACCCGCCCCCTCACCACCCGGCTCCTCGGCCATGTGCGGGACGTGATGAACGCGGCCCTGGCCGTCGGCGGCACCAGCTTCGACAGCCTCTACGTCAACGTCAACGGCGAGTCGGGCTACTTCGACCGCTCGCTGGACGCCTACGGCCGGGAGGGTCTGCCCTGCCGGCGCTGCGGCACACCGATGCGGCGCCGCCCGTGGATGAACCGGTCGAGCTACTTCTGCCCGGCGTGTCAGAGGCCGCCGCGCGTCCCGTCGTAACGTTCCCGCGCCGTCAGGACGTCGTCCATACGGCCCTCCACGAAGCGGATGAGACCCAGCAGCCGCCGGGCCACCTCATGGCCGAGCGGGGTCAGCTCGTAGTCCACCCGGGGCGGATTGACCGGCTGGGCCTCGCGGTGCACCAGGCCGTCGCGCTCCAGGGCGTGCAAGGTCTGGGACAGCATCTTCTCGCTCACGCCGTCGACGCGGCGGCGCAGCTCGTTGAAGCGCAGCGACCCCTCGGACAGCGCGCCGAGCGTGAGCGCGCCCCAGCGTCCGGTGACATGCTCCAGCGTGCCGCGCGACGGACAGGTCTTCGCGAACACGTTGTACGGGAGGTCCCGCGGCTCCTGCTCCGCCAGCGGCTCCCGCTGCTCCTGCTCCTCCGGCGTGCGGTTCATGACCCAAGCGTACGTGAGCACAGCGCAAACCGACAGGTTGCACTAACCGGGAGTTAGCGCAACCTGTCCGCCGCCGGTCTAGTAACCGAAGTCCTGCGTCCACCAGGGGCCGCCGGACCCGAAGTGCACACCGACGCCCAGGGTCTTGAAGTCGCAGTTCAGGATGTTCGCCCGGTGTCCCTCGCTGTTCATCCAGGCGTCCATGACCGCGGCGGCGTCCGCCTGACCCCGGGCTATGTTCTCGCCGCCCAGGTTGGTTATCCCGAGCTTCGCCGCCCGGTCCCACGGAGTGGCCCCGCTCGGATCGGTGTGGTCGAAGAAGTTCTGCTCGTCCATGGCGACGCTGAAGTTCTCGGCGAGCGTCGTCAGCGAGCTGTTCGCGGCGACCGGGCTGCAGCCGACCTTGGCCCGCTCGACGTTGACCAGCCTCAGCACCTCCGCCTCGGCGGCGGCCTCCGCGGAGACCGTCACCGGGGCGGCGGTCTTCTTGGCGGGGCTCGACGTCTTCTGCGAGGTGGGCGCCTTGGTCTGCTGGACGGCCTTCTTCGTCGGCGTGGCCGAGGGCTTCTTCGTGGCCGTCTCGCTGGGCGAGGCCGACGCCGACGCCGAGGCGGACGGGCTCGCCGCGGGCGACGCCGCGCGGCCGGCGGTGCCGCCGCCCCCGCTGCCGGTGCCGGTGCCGGTGCCGGTGGCGGCGTTGCCGGACGTGCCGCCCTGCTGGGTAGCCGAGTTGGTGGGCAGGTTCGCCGCCTGCACGTTGTCGCCGGAACTGCTGCTGCCGCCGCCGATGCGGTAGTTCTGGAGTCCGGGCACCGCGCCGGTGGCCACCGCGGCGGTGCCGATGGCGACGGCGGCGGACACGCCGAGCAGTCCGGTGCGGACCGGGGTGCCCGCCTTCTTCTTGCGGCGCCGGTGCGCGCTGCCCTCGTCGCCCTCGCCGGGCAGGAACCGCGGATCCGTGACGAGGGCGGTGCCGGTGGCCCGCGCGTACTCGTCGTCGGTCGCGTAGAGGTAGTCGTGGCTCTCTTCGTACGTTCCGCCCTGCGCCCCGGGCTGGAGATAGGGAGCGATCCCCAGGGGTGGCGGGTCGCCCTCGTACGCGAAGTCGTGCGGGTCGTGGCTGCCCGTGTACGAGCCGTGCGTCTCAGTGACCCCCGTGGCGCGGCCCGTGGCGGCGCGGCCGGCGTCGGAGCGTCGGTGGCGTCCCATGTCCTGGCCTTCCTCGTCCTTGCGGTCAACCCCACCTCATCCGATCGGCTGTGCGGTGTAAGCCGCATCACACGATCGAGTGAGTTTCATATGAGATTCATTGGGTGGGGACGGTACCGCATGACAGGCGGGGCGGATGTGCCCGGGGAGACTTCCGCCCGCTAAGTTGCAGACATGAGCGAGCATGTAAGGCTGGTCGCCTGGGTAAGGGGGAGCGTCCAAGGTGTGGGTTTCCGGTGGTTTACGCGTGCCAAGGCTCTGGAGCTCGGCGGGCTGAGTGGCTTTGCTCTCAATTTGGCCGACGGACGCGTCCAGGTCGTCGCCGAGGGGCCCCGGGCGCGGTGCGACGCTCTCCTCGAATGGCTCCGGAACGGCGACACGCCCGGACTGGTGGACGGTGTCACCGAGATCTGGGACACACCTCGCGGCGGTTACGACGGCTTCGCCATCCGCTGAGCCGATGGGGCCCGATGGGTGACGGCGGAGGGGGAAGCGCCGGGCGGGTCTGCCGGTGGCAACTGCCCCGGTGGAAACGGCCTGGTGGTTGTCAAGAAGGGTGCTCCGTGGCAGGCTGCGCAGCCACGAATGATCGTCGCCCGATGAGGGCCCCGGAGGAGCAGGAGCGCCGCCGTTTCCCGGCCGCGCGTCACCGGGCTGCCCGCCGTACCGCGCGTGATCGTGTTGACCGTCAAACTTTTTGGTGAGACGCTGAAAGCCCCGCGCACCTTAACTGTTTGGCATGCAGAACAGCAGAGCAACACTCGAGTGTGCCAGGCACTCCGGGTGCGAATCCCTCACGACCCACACCGATTCGGTCGGTCACTCAGTGTGGAGGACCATCCATCATGGCAAAGGCGCTTCTCGGTTACGTCGGCGGCTCCGATCCGCGACTCCTCGCCGAGATGCGACGGCTCCAGCAGCGCGTACAAGATCTGGAATCCGAGCTCGTACGGATCCAGACGGAGAACGACGCACTGCAGGCTGCCGCTTCTCACGACGCGCTTCTGGAGAGCATCGACGCACGCCAGGCGGAGCCTGCGCTCACCTGATCACCGTAGTGCCGCACAACGGCATACGCGGTGTTCGGGCCGCCCGTATCAACCGCTTCAGTTGTCAGAGTCGCACCGTCAGATCTGCACCGTCAGAGCTGCATCATCAGAGTTGCAAGGGACGCCTGCCCCGGCGTCCCTTTTTCTTTCCCCCGGATCCTTCACCGTCTTTAACGTGTGGTCTGCCCTGCGCGTTCAACCGCGAAACCGCCGGGTCGCGACGGTTCATGGTGTGAGACAGCCGTCGGACACCGGTCGGGCACCGGTCGGGCACCGGCCGGACAGTGGTCAGATAGCGGTGGGATAGCGGACGAAAGGTAGAGTCCGACGGCGTGCACCTCAAGGCCCTGACCCTCCGCGGCTTCAAGTCGTTCGCCTCGGCGACCACGCTCCGGTTCGAGCCGGGGATCACCTGTGTCGTCGGCCCGAACGGCTCCGGCAAATCCAATGTGGTGGACGCGCTGAGCTGGGTGATGGGGGAACAGGGCGCCAAATCGCTGCGCGGCGGAAAAATGGAGGACGTGATCTTCGCCGGCACCACCGGCCGCCCGCCGCTCGGCCGCGCCGAGGTGTCCCTGACCATCGACAACACCGACGGCGCTCTCCCGATCGAATACACCGAGGTCACCATTACGCGGATCATGTTCCGCAACGGCGGCAGCGAATATCAGATCAACGGGAACACCTGCCGTCTCCTGGACATCCAGGAACTCCTCTCCGACTCCGGTATCGGCCGCGAGATGCACGTCATCGTCGGCCAGGGCCAGCTCGATTCCGTCCTGCACGCCGATCCCACCGGCCGCCGGGCCTTCATCGAGGAGGCGGCGGGCGTCCTCAAGCACCGCAGGCGCAAGGAGAAGGCGCTCCGAAAACTCGACGCCATGCAGGCCAACCTCGCGCGCGTCCAGGACCTCACCGACGAACTGCGCCGCCAGCTCAAGCCGCTGGGCCGCCAGGCCGCCGTGGCCCGCCGCGCCGCCGTCGTCCAGGCCGATCTGCGCGACGCCCGGCTGCGCCTGCTCGCCGACGACCTCGTACGGCTCCGCGAGGCGCTCCGGGCCGAGGTCGCCGACGAGGCCGCGCTCAAGGAACGCAAGGAGACGGCCGAGCGGGAACTGCGGGACGCCCTCCGCCGCGAGACCCTGCTGGAGGACGAGGTACGGCGCCTCACGCCACGTCTGACGAGCGCCCAGCAGACCTGGTACGAGCTCTCCCAGCTCGCCGAACGGGTGCGCGGCACCGTGTCGCTGGCTGACGCCCGGGTGAAGAGCGCCACCTCCGCGCCCCCCGAGGAACGCCGCGGCCGCGACCCCGGCGACATGGAGCGCGAGGCCGCGCGCATCCGTGAACAGGAGGCCGAGCTGGAGGCGGCCCTGGAGGCGGCCCGGCGGGCCCTGGAGGACACCGTCGAGCACCGCGCCGAGCTGGAGCGCGAACTCGCCGTGGAGGAACGCCGCCTCAAGGACGCCGCCCGCGCCCTCGCCGACCGGCGCGAGGGCCTCGCCCGGCTCAGCGGCCAGGCCGGCGCCGCCCGCTCCCGCGCGGCCGCCGCCCAGGCCGAGATCGACCGCCTGGCCGCCGCCCGTGACGAGGCCCAGGACCGGGCCGTCGCAGCCCAGGAGGAGTACGAGGCGCTCCGGGCCGAGGTCGACGGGCTCGACGCCGGGGACGCCGAACTCGCCGGACGGCACGACAGCGCCAGGGCCGCCCTGCGCGAGGCCGAGACCGGGCTGAACGCGGCCCGCGAGGCCGTCACCGTCGCCGAACGCCGGCGTGCCGCGACCCGGGCCCGCCACGAGGCACTCGCCCTGGGACTGCGCCGCAAGGACGGCACGGGCGCGCTGCTCGGGGCACAGGACCGTCTCTCCGGGCTGCTCGGCCCCGCGGCCGCGCTGCTCACCGTCACCCCGGGCCACGAGACGGCACTGGCCGCCGCCTTCGGCGCCGCCGCCGACGCGCTCGCGGTGACCGGCCCGGCGGCCGCCGCCGAGGCCGTCCGCCTGCTGCGCAAACAGGACGCCGGGCGCGCCGCCCTCCTGCTCGCCGGCACCCCCGAGGAACCGGCCGCCGCACCCCCCGGCCCGGACGGGCTGCCGTACGCCGCCGACCTGGTGCGCGGCCCCGGTGAGCTGCTGCCCGCGGTACGGCGGCTGCTGCGCGGGATCGTCGTCGTCGGCACCCTCGACGACGCCGAGCACCTCGTCCGCACCCACCCGCACCTCACCGCCGTCACCGCCGAGGGCGATCTGCTGGGCTCCCACTTCGCGCACGGCGGCTCCGCGGGCGCGCCGAGCCTGCTGGAGGTCCAGGCGGCCGTGGACGAGGCCGCCGCCGAGCTCGCCGGACTGGCCGTACGGTGCGAGGAACTGGCCGGGGTCCAGCGGGCGGCCGGGGAGCGGCGCACGGAATGCGCCGCGCTGGTCGAGGAGCTGGGGGAGCGGCGGAGGGCCGCCGAGCGGGAGAAGTCGGCCGTGGCGCAGCGGCTGGGACGGCTCGCGGGCCAGGCGCGCGGCGCCGCCGGTGAGGCCGAGCGGTCCACCGCGGCGGCGGCGCGGGCCCAGGAGGCGCTCGACAAGGCCGTACTCGATGCCGAGGAGCTGGCCGAACGGCTCGCGGTGGCCGAGGAGCTGCCCCACGAGGAGGAGCCCGACACCTCCGTACGGGACCGGCTCGCCGCCGACGGTGCCAACGCCCGCCAGACCGAGATGGAGGCCCGCCTCCAGACCCGTACCCATGAGGAACGGGTCAGGGCGCTGGCCGGACGCGCCGACTCCCTCGACCGGGCCGCCCGCGCGGAACGCGAGGCACGCGCGCGTGCCGAGCAGCGGCGGGCCCGGCTGCGGCACGAGGCGGCCGTGGCGACGGCGGTCGCCTCCGGCGCCCGGCAGCTGCTGGCGCACGTCGAGGTGTCGCTCGGTAGGGCCGGGCGGGAGCGGGCCGCCGCCGAGGCCGCCAAGGCGCGGCGCGAGCAGGAACTGGCCGCCGCCCGGGGCACCGGACGGGACCTCAAGGCCGAGCTCGACAAGCTCACCGACTCGGTGCACCGGGGCGAGGTGCTCGGTGCCGAGAAGCGGATGCGGATCGAGCAGCTGGAGACGAAGGCGCTGGAGGAGCTGGGTGTGGAGCCCGCCGGGCTCGTCGACGAGTACGGTCCGCACACACCGGTGCCGCCCTCCTTGCCCGCCGAGGGCGAGGAACTCCCGGAGGACCCCGGGCATCCCCGCAACCGGCCCAGGCCGTTCGTGCGGGCCGAGCAGGAGAAGCGGCTCAGGGCCGCCGAGCGCGCCTACCAGCAGCTCGGCAAGGTCAATCCGCTCGCCCTGGAGGAGTTCGCGGCGCTGGAGGAACGCCACAAGTTCCTCAGCGAGCAGCTGGAGGACCTGAAGAAGACCCGTGCCGACCTCCTCCAGGTGGTGAGGGAGGTCGACGAACGTGTCGAGCAGGTCTTCACCGAGGCCTACCGGGACACCGCCCGGGAGTTCGAGGGCGTCTTCAGCCGCCTCTTCCCCGGCGGCGAGGGCCGTCTCGTGCTGACCGATCCCGGCAACATGCTCACCACCGGCGTGGACGTCGAGGCGCGTCCGCCGGGCAAGAAGGTCAAGCGGCTGTCGCTGCTGTCCGGCGGGGAGCGGTCGCTGACGGCGGTCGCGCTGCTGGTGTCGATCTTCAAGGCGCGGCCCAGCCCGTTCTACGTCATGGACGAGGTGGAGGCCGCCCTCGACGACACCAACCTCCAGCGGCTGATCCGCATCATGCAGGAGCTCCAGGAGAGCTCCCAGCTCATCGTGATCACGCACCAGAAGCGCACGATGGAGGTCGCCGACGCGCTGTACGGGGTCTCCATGCAGGGCGACGGTGTGTCGAAGGTCATCTCCCAGCGGCTCCGCTGACGGGTACACGGTCTGTGGCCCCGTTCACCTGCATTCCCTTTGTCACTTCACTTGTTGAACGATGGTCGCGGGCTCTGTCGTCTGCTGCCCTATATGCCGAAGTCTCGCCCAGGTCTTGACTTAGGAACTTAAATGCATAGTCTCTGGACGTGAGGAGACGGGCACAGTCCCCGCCGCCCTTCTCCTCGACCTCGTGACCGCGACCCCGGCTCGACCACCCTCCGAGCCGGGGTCGTGGTGCCCCGGCCCCTCGGTCCGCCGGGCCGTTCAGTCCGCCAGGGCGGGCAGCACCTGCTCGGCGAACAGCCGCAGACTGCGCCACCCCTCCTCCACGGGCATCCCGCCCGCCAGCGGATGCAGCACGTAGTTGTCCAGGCCCAGGGCCACGCAGGCCTCCGGCGTGAGGACGCGGTACACGCCCTCGGCGCGCAGCTCCGCGACCGTCGTGGCCGCCGACCGCACCGCCGAGCGGATGTCCCCGGACTGCCAGGAGGCGTAGGTCCGGGCCTCGTGCAGGAAGTGCCCGCCGTGCTCGGCCCACGCCCGGTCCGGGTCCTCGGCGATGTGCAGCAGCGGGGTCTCGGCGGCCGGCATCATCGTCCAGCCCTCCGTGCCGTACTCCACGAGCCGCTCCTTGTAGTACGACTCCAGCCCGGGGAGATGGGCGCTGGGGAAGAACGGCAGCCCGAGCCGGGCGGCACGGCGGGCGGCGGCTTCGGAGGAACCTCCGACGAGCAGCAGCGGATGCGGGTCGCTGAACGGCCGGGGGGTCACCCGCACGGTCCGCCCCCGGTACTCGAACGGCTCCCCGCTCCACGCCTTCAGCACCGTCTCCAGCAGTTCGTCCTGCAGCCGGCCGCGCCGGTGCCAGTCCACGCCGAACTGGGCGTACTCCTCGGGCCGGTACCCGATACCGGCCACGGTCACCAGCCGTCCCCCGCTGAGCAGATCCAGTACCGCGATGTCCTCCGCGAGCCTCAGCGGGTCGTGCAGCGGGCCGATCGCCGCGGACACCGTGACGGCGATGTGGCGCGTCGCGCCGAACACGGCGGCGGCGAAGACGAAGGGGGAGGGCAGCCAGTTGTCGGCCACGCCGTGGTGCTCCTCGGTCTGCACGGTGGTGATCCCGTGCGTGTCCGCGTACCGCGCCATCTCCAGGGCGGCCTGATAGCGGTCGCGGAGTCCGCGGGGGGTGGAGCGGGGGTCCACGAGGTTGAAGCGCACGACGCTGACGGGCATGGCGTTCCCCTTCGCCGGGGGTGGGTGGGCCGGACAATAGCTGACGGTCAGTCAGATATCCAGAACCTCGGCCCGGACCGACGACCACGGCCACGCCGCGACCGGCCCCCCGGCCGACCCGCGCCGACCCCACAGCCCCCGGAACCGCGAGAGCCCCCGGGCAGGCAGACGTACCCCCGGGGGGCACGAGGCTGCGCCGACATGCCGCCCAGCCCCGGGGGCACGCACGCCCTGCGTCCGACCCGGTGCCGCCCCGCGTCCGATCCGCGTCCGGCCTGCGGCCGGCCCGGGGCCGCCCCGCGTCTGGCCCGCGTCCGGCCCGCGTCCGGTCTGCGCCCGGCCCGCGTCCGGTCTGCGCCCGGCCCGCGTCCGGTCTGCGGTCGATCCGCATCCGGCCCGGGGCTGCCCCGTGTCCGGTCTGCGCTCAGCCCGCAGTCGACCCGCGACCGGCCTGCGCCCGATCCGCGTCCCGCTTGCGGCCGCTCCGCGTCCGGTCTGCGCTCGGCCTGTGTCCGGTCTGCGTCCGGCCCGAGGCCGCTCCGTGTACGGCCCGGGGTTGCCCGTGTCCGGCCTGCGCTCGGCCCGCGGCCGTCCCGTCCCGCCCCACCCCGACGGAGTCGACCGCGTCGGCCCCCGGGTCCGGCAGGGCAGGGATGGATACTGGACGCGTTATGGAAACCGTCATCCTTGCTGTAGTCATCGCCGTGGTGGTGCTCGGCGTGCTCGGTGGGCTGGTCGTCGGCACCCGCCGCAGGAAGCCGCTGCCCCCACCGCCCCCCGCCGCACCGGACATCACCGCCCCCCCGGCCGAGCCGCACGTCGGCGAAGAGGCCGAGGCCCCCCGCGAAGAACCGCGCCGGACCATAGAGGAGGTGGACCTCCCCGGAGCCGCCGGCCCGGCCACCGTCGAGGAACCGCCCCTCGTCGAAGAGCTCCCGCTCGTCCCGATCGAGATCCCGGAGCCCACCGCGGGCCGCCTCGTACGGCTCCGCGCCCGCCTGGCCCGCTCCCAGAACGCGCTGGGCCAGGGCCTGCTCACCCTGCTCTCCCGCGAGCACCTGGACGACGACACCTGGGAGGAGATCGAGGACACCCTCCTCACCGCCGACGTCGGCGTCACCCCCACCCAGGAGCTGGTCGAACGGCTCCGCGAGCGCGTCAAGGTGCTGGGCACCCGCACCCCCGCCGAGCTGCGCGGCCTGCTCCGTGAGGAGCTGCTCACCCTCGTCGGCACGGACTTCGACCGTGAGGTGAAGACCGAGCCCGCCACCAGCAGGCCCGGCATCGTGATGGTCGTCGGTGTCAACGGCACCGGCAAGACCACCACCACCGGCAAGCTGGCCCGCGTCCTGGTGGCCGACGGCCGCTCCGTCGTGCTGGGCGCCGCCGACACCTTCCGGGCCGCCGCCGCGGACCAGCTGCAGACCTGGGGCGAGCGGGTCGGGGCGCACACCGTGCGCGGACCCGAGGGCGGCGACCCGGCCTCCGTCGCGTTCGACGCGGTCAAGGAGGGCAAGGAGATGGGTGCCGACGTGGTGCTCATCGACACCGCCGGCCGGCTGCACACCAAGACCGGCCTGATGGACGAGCTCGGCAAGGTCAAGCGGGTCGTCGAGAAGCAGGCGCCGCTCGACGAGGTGCTGCTGGTCCTCGACGCCACGACCGGACAGAACGGCCTCGTCCAGGCCAGGGTGTTCTCCGAGGTCGTCGACGTCACCGGCATCGTCCTGACGAAGCTGGACGGCACGGCCAAGGGCGGCATCGTGGTCGCCGTGCAGCGCGAGCTGGGCGTGCCGGTCAAGCTGGTCGGTCTCGGCGAGGGCGCCGACGACCTCGCCCCGTTCGAGCCGGAGGCGTTCGTTGACGCCCTCATCGGCGAATGACACCTCCTTTACCCCCCCTCCAAGCGACACCCGCAGCGCCCGTCCCCGGCAGACCGACACCCCGGGGACGGGCGCTTTCGCATCCGCTACGGTCCCGGGGCCGGTCCGGAGGGGGCGGCACGCCGCTGCTTCCTCCGGCACGAGCGCGACGGGCGGTGCCCTCCGGTGGCCCTGCGTGCCGGGGCGGCCCCGGCCCCGCCGTGCCCGCCGGAGGCAGCCGGGCGGGGCTCGGTCGACCAGAGGTGGTCGGTCGGCGGTGGCGCTGCGGGAGGGGCGGGGCCGACGCCGGGAGCCTGGGCGCGGGTACCGGCCCGCGGGTTCGCGGGGTGATCCGCCGGACAGGCGCTACGTTCGCGCGCGGTGCGCCATGTACGCCAGCGTGCCCAGCAGCAGCCGGGCCTCCGGCGGCCTGGTCGCCGTGTCCAGGGCGGGGGAGCGCAGCCACCGCACCGGTCCCAGGCCGCCCCGGTCGGAGGGCGGCGCGGTGATCCACGTACCGGGGCCGAGGCCGCGCAGGCCGAGGGCGGCCGGGTCGTCCCAGCCCATGCGGTAGAGCAGCGCCGGCAGTCCGGCGGCGGCACCCGGGGCGACGAAGAACTGGGCGCGGCCGTCCGGGGTCGCCGCGACCGGCCCCAGCGGCAGGCCCATCCGCTCCAGCCGGACCAGCGCGCAGCGCCCCGCCGGTTCGGCGACCTCGAGCACGTCGAACGTCCTCCCCACCGCCAGCATCACCGCCGCGCCCGGTACCTCGGCCCACGCCCGGCACACCTCGTCCAGGGTGGCCCCGGCCGGCACCCGGGGCGCGAACTCCAGGGGGTGCGCGCCGGGTGCCCGGCAGCCGGCGCGTCCGCACGAGCACACGCCCGCCGCGGCCCGCGCGCCGGGCATCACGTCCCAGCCCCAGAGCCCGGTGTACTCCGCGACGGTGGTGCACTCCGACGGACGGAACGGACGGTCTGTGCGGCCGCGCCGACGCGCGCCGGGACGCATCTCACGCATGCCGCCGATCGTGAAGCCCATGCCCCCTCCAACGGGTCCGGCGCACCGGTGGTTACGAGACGGAACCGGAAAGTCACCCTCTGTTCCCGGTTTCCCGCGCGCCGCGGTGCGGTGCACGGCGGCGCGGGCGGCGTCCGGAAGCGCCGGGGGTGGTACGCGCGGCTCCGCACGCCCCTGCGTGCACCGTTCCGCCCGCTCCCGGCCGTCTGGTGTCAAGTCAAGCGGTAAGTGGCAACCGTGAGTTCATTCGAAGGGGTGGCGAATGGTGGCGTTTCCGGGATCGCCGTGGCTGGAGCGGTGATCGTGGGATTACGCTGTGTGCACGAGTCCTGAGGACTCATGCACCCGTGGGTATGCCGGAGGCATGGAGGTATTCGTTCGGCGGGTGACAACCGGCGGACGGGCGGTCGTATGTACCGGCATTCTGGTAGGGCTTGGCGCGATCGACGGCAAGCGGTCTCGGGGATGGGGGAGTTCCAGTGGGCGACAACGGCGTAGGCGGCACGAACGCCGACAGGCGCCCCAACGAGCTGCTCGCCTCGTGGTTCGTGCGCAGCGGCTGGTCCAAGGGCGAACTCGCCCGCCAGGTCAACCGCAGAGCACGCCAACTGGGCGCCGGCCACATCTCCACCGACACCTCCCGGGTGCGCCGCTGGCTGGACGGCGAGAACCCGCGCGAGCCGATCCCCCGGATCCTCTCGGAGCTGTTCTCCGAACGGTTCGGCTGCGTCGTCTCCGTCGAGGACCTCGGACTGCGCGCCGCCCGCCAGTCGCCCTCCGTCTCCGGGATCGACCTGCCCTGGACGGGCCCGCAGGCCATCGCCCTGCTCAGCGAGTTCTCCCGCAGCGACCTGATGCTGGCGCGGCGCGGCTTCCTCGGCAGCTCACTGGTGCTGTCGGCGGGCCCGTCCCTGATCGAGCCCATGCAGCGCTGGCTCGTCCCCGGCCCCGCCGCCCCGCGCGAGGACGCCGTCACCCCGCCCTCCGGCCGGGCCCGCGGCCGGCTCTCCCGGCCCGAGCTCGACCTGCTGGAGTCGACCACGGTGATGTTCCGCCAGTGGGACGCCCAGTGCGGCGGCGGACTGCGCCGCAAGGCCGTCGTGGGCCAGCTGCACGAGGTGACCGACCTCCTCCAGGAACCCCATCCCGGCGCCACCGGCCGCACCCTCTTCAAGGTCGCCGCCGAACTCGCCCAGCTCGCGGGCTGGATGAGCTACGACGTCGGCCTCCAGCCCAGCGCCCAGAAGTACTTCGTCCTCGCCCTGCACGCCGCCAAGGAGGCCGGCGACCGCCCCCTCGGCTCGTACATCCTGTCCAGCATGAGCCGCCAGATGATCCATCTCGGCCGCCCCGACGACGCGCTGGAACTCATCCACCTCGCCCAGTACGGCAGCCGCGACTGCGCGAGCCCGCGCACCCAGGCCATGCTGTATGCGATGGAGGCCCGCGCCTTCGCCAACATGGGCCAGCCCGGCCGCTGCAAGCGCGCCGTCCGCATGGCCGAGGACACCTTCTCGGACGCCGCCGACTGGGACGAGCCGGACCCCGACTGGATCCGCTTCTTCTCCGAGGCCGAGCTGTACGCCGAGAACAGCCACTCCTTCCGCGACCTCGCCTATGTCGCCGGCCGCAGCCCCGCCTACGCCTCGCTCGCCGAACCCCTCATGCAGAAGGCCGTCGAGCTGTTCGCCGAGGACACCGAGCACCAGCGGTCGTACGCACTCAACCTGGTCGGCATGGCCACCGTGCATCTGCTGCGCCGTGAACCCGAGCAGGGCGTCCGGTACGTCCGGCAGGCCATGCGCCTCGCCGGAAAGGTCCGCTCCGAGCGTGTCAACACTCGTATTCGAAAGACCGTCGACACGGCCGCGCGCGACCACGGTGATCTCGCCGAGGTCGCCGAGCTCGGCGAGCAGCTCGCCGTGGACCTCCCGGAGGCCGCCGAAGCGGTCTGAACCGGCCGCACCCCCCAGGACCCCGGCCGCGGCCGGTCCTCCCGAACAGCCCGACTCGGCTCCCCCATGCCAGGTCACCAGGAGGACCACCGCGGCCGGAACCGGCGCTCCGCGCCCGCACCCGCACCGGCGCCGCTCCCGTGAACGGGCCTGCCCGCCGCCGGGGTTGCTCGACCGAGGGCCGCGGTGGTCGTCACCGCCCCGATTCCCCACGTCCGGCAGGGGACGGTTCACACCGCCCTCCGAAGGTTGCGCCACGATAACGATCGACACGGCGCGATTCCGGCAGTTCATCGACGCGTAACACACGAGGTGCCTTCGTCACTCCGGCGAAACAGCGAGGGGCGCCCACCGAAACGGCGCTGCGTCAATCTCATGGCGCATAACCGGCCCACCCCTCACTGACCGGACCGCTCAGGCTTCGCCCGCACGGGGCCGTACCAACCGACGAGGAGACGCCGATGGCACCAGCCATCACGCTTGCCGCGGAAGCACCCAAGCTTTCCTCCGCGAACACCGGCTTCATGCTCATCGCATCCGCCCTGGTGTTGATCATGACTCCCGGACTGGCCTTCTTCTACGGAGGCATGGTCCGGGTCAAGTCCACCCTGAACATGCTGATGATGAGCTTCATCAGCATGGGCCTCGTGACCATCCTCTGGGTGCTCTACGGCTTCTCCATGAGCTTCGGCACCGACCACGGCTCCCTCATCGGCTGGACCGGTGACTACGTCGGCTGGTCCGGTATCGACAAGATGGACCTGTGGCCGGGCTACACCATCCCGGTGTTCGTCTTCGCCGTCTTCCAGATGATGTTCGCGATCATCACGCCCGCCCTGATAAGCGGCGCCCTCGCGGACCGCGTCAAGTTCAGCGCCTGGACGCTGTTCCTGCTGCTGTGGGCCACGATCGTGTACTTCCCGGTCGCCCACTGGGTCTGGGGCACCGGCGGCTGGGCCTTCGAACTCGGCGTGATCGACTTCGCCGGCGGTACGGCCGTCCACATCAACGCGGGTGCCGCGGCACTCGGTGTGATCCTCGTCATCGGCAAGCGCGTCGGCTTCAAGAGGGACCCGATGCGCCCGCACAGCCTCCCGCTGGTCATGCTCGGCGCGGGCCTCCTGTGGTTCGGCTGGTTCGGCTTCAACGCCGGCTCCTGGCTTGGCAACGACGACGGCGTCGGCCCGCTGATGTTCGTCAACACCCAGATCGCCACCGGCGCCGCCATGCTCGCCTGGCTCGCCTACGAGAAGATCCGCCACGGCGCGTTCACCACCCTCGGTGCCGCCTCCGGCGCCGTCGCCGGCCTCGTCGCCATCACCCCGTCCGGCGGCGCGGTCTCCCCGCTCGGCGCGATCGCCGTCGGCGCCATCGCCGGTGTCGCCTGCGCCGCGGCCGTCGGCCTGAAGTACCGGTTCAACTACGACGACTCCCTCGACGTCGTCGGCGTCCACATGGTCGGCGGTATCGCCGGCTCCCTCCTGATCGGCCTCTTCGCCAGCGGCAAGGGCCAGTCGGACGTCAAGGGCCTGTTCTACGGCGGCGGGATGCACCAGTTCTGGATCCAGTGCGCCGGTGTCTTCGGAGTCCTCGCCTACTCCCTCGTCGTCTCCGCCGTCCTCGCCTTCCTCCTCGACAAGACCATCGGCATGCGGGTCACCGAGGACGAGGAGATGTCCGGCATCGACCAGGCCGAGCACGCCGAGACCGCATACGACTTCAGCGGCACGGGCGGCGGCGTCGTCGGCTCCTCCGCCGGTCCCGTCCCGGCCGCGACGCAGAGCAAGAAGGTGGACGCATGAAGCTCATCACCGCCGTCGTGAAGCCCCACCGGCTCGACGAGATCAAGGAGGCCCTCCAGGCCTTCGGAGTGCACGGCCTCACGGTCACCGAGGCCAGCGGGTACGGTCGTCAGCGCGGACACACCGAGGTCTACCGGGGCGCCGAGTACACCGTCGACCTGGTCCCCAAGATCCGTATCGAGGTCCTGGCCGAGGACGACGACGCCGAACAGCTGATCGACGTCATCGTCAAGGCCGCCCGCACCGGCAAGATCGGTGACGGCAAGGTGTGGTGCCTCCCGGTCGAGACGGCCGTCCGGGTCCGCACCGGCGAGCGCGGCCCCGACGCGCTCTGATCAGCAGAAGAACAGGAGTCGCCGGGTGACGGGTACGGACGTGCACGACGAAGCAGAGGACTCGGGACCCGGCGGCTACGCGGCGGCCCGGCTGCGCCTCCTCCAGGAGGGGGCGCGGTCCGGGCCGCCGCGCCGCAGCGCCCTCAGCAAGCTGACCGACGACTGGCTGGCCGGGCTCTTCGCGACCGCCGCCCGGCACGCCCAGGCACTCAAGGGCGTCTCCCTCGTCGCCGTCGGCGGCTACGGACGCGGCGAGCTCTCCCCGCGCAGCGACCTCGACCTCCTCCTGCTGCACGACGGCGCCGACCCCGCGGCCGTCGCCGCCCTCGCCGACCGCCTCTGGTACCCCGTCTGGGACCTCGGCATCGCCCTCGACCACTCCGTCCGCACCCCCGCCGAGGCCCGCCGCACCGCGGGCGAGGACCTCAAGGTCCAGCTCGGCCTCCTCGACGCCCGCCACCTCGCCGGCGACCTCGGCCTCACCGCCGCCCTGCGCACCACCGTCCTCGCCGACTGGCGCAACCAGGCGCCGAAACGTCTCCCCGAACTCCAGGAACTCTGCGCCGGACGCGCCGACCGCCAGGGCGAACTCCAGTACCTCCTGGAACCCGACCTCAAAGAGGCCCGCGGCGGACTGCGCGACGCCACCACCCTGCGTGCCGTCGCCGCCTCCTGGCTCGCCGACGCCCCCCGCGAGGGCCTCGACGACGCCCGCCGCCGCCTCCTCGACGTACGCGACGCCCTCCACCTCACCACCGGCCGCGCCACCGACCGCCTCGCCCTCCAGGAACAGGACCAGGTCGCCGCCGAACTGGGCCTCCTCGACGCCGACACTCTGCTCCGCCAGGTCTACGAGGCCGCCCGCGTCATCTCCTACGCCAGCGACGTCACCTGGCGCGAGGTCGGCCGCGTGCTGCGCTCCCGCGCCGTACGGCCCCGGCTGCGCGCCATGCTCGGCGGCGGGAAACCCGTACCGGACCGCTCCCCGCTCGCCGAGGGCGTCGTGGAACAGGAGGGCGAGGTCGTCCTCGCCCGCGCCGCCCGCCCCGACCGCGACCCCGTCCTCCCGCTGCGCGCCGCCGCGGCCGCCGCCCAGGCCGGACTCCCGCTCTCCCTGCACGCCGTGCGGCGTCTCGCCGGCACCGTCCGCCCGCTGCCCACCCCCTGGCCCGCCGAGGCCCGCGAACAACTGGTCACCCTGCTCGGCTCCGGCCACCCCACCGTCGAGGTCTGGGAAGCCCTGGAGGCCGAGGGCCTGATCACCAAGCTGCTGCCCGACTGGGAACGGGTCCGCTGCCGCCCCCAGCGCAACGCCGTCCACGTCTGGACCGTCGACCGCCACCTCATCGAGACCGCCGTCCGCGCCTCCGAGTTCACCCGCCGCGTCAGCCGCCCCGACCTCCTCCTCGTCGCCGCGCTCCTGCACGACATCGGCAAAGGCTGGCCGGGCGACCACTCGGTGGCCGGCGAGATCATCGCCAGGGACGTCGCGGCCCGCATCGGCTTCGACGGCGCCGACGTCGCCGTCCTCGCCACCCTCGTACGCCACCACCTGCTGCTCATCGAGACCGCCACCCGCCGCGACCTGGAGGACCCCGCCACCGTCCGCGCGGTCGCCGAGGCCGTCGGCACGCAGAGCACCCTGGAACTCCTGCACGCCCTCACCGAGGCCGACGCCCTCGCCACCGGCCCCGCCGCCTGGTCCTCCTGGCGCGGCTGGCTCGTCACCGAACTCGTCCGCCGCGTCTCCGCGGTACTCGCCGGCGACTCGCTGGACGAGCCCGAGCCCGGCGCGCCCACCGCCGAGCAGGAACGACTCGCCATAGAGGCCTTCCGCACCGGCAGCCCCGTCCTCGCGCTGCGCGCCCAGACCGAACCGCCCACCGACGACGAACCCACCGGTGACCCCGAACCGCTCGGTGTGGAACTCCTCATCGCCGTACCCGACCAGCCGGGCGTGCTGCCCGCCGTCTCCGGCGTCCTCGCCGTGCACCGGCTGACCGTCCGCACCGCCGAACTGCGCGCCCTCGACCTGCCCGCCGACTTCGACGGCGGCTCCGTGCTGCTGCTCGACTGGCGGGTCGCCGCCGAGTACGGCTCCCTGCCGCAGGCCGCCCGGCTCCGCGCCGACCTGGTACGGGCCCTCGACGGCTCCCTCGACATCGCCGCCCGCCTCGCGGAGCGGGACGCGGCCTACCCGAGGAAGCGGGGCTGGGTGGCGCCTCCGGCGCGGGTGACGGTGGCCCCGGCGGCCTCCCGGCACGCCACGGTGATCGAGGTCCGCGCCCAGGACGCCCCCGGCCTGCTGTTCCGCATCGGGCGGGCACTGGAGGACGCGGGAGTACGGGTGCGCAGCGCCCACGTCTCGACCCTCGGCGCCAACGCGGTCGACGCCTTCTACGTGACGACGCCCACGGGCTCACCCCTGCCGGTGCAGGAGGCGGAGGCGGTGGCGCGGAAGCTGGAGGAGATGCTGCGCGGGTGACGCCGGCCGGTGCGGGGCGCCGACCGGGAGCGGCGTCCCGCGGACGAGCCACGGGCCGAGCCCACCCTGTCCAGCCGGAGCGGACGAATTGCCCGCCGGGCCGGATACTCTGGAGGGCAGCCCGAAAAGACCCCGACCCCGAGGACCGACGCCGCCGTGTTCGATACTCTCTCCGATCGCCTCTCAGCGACTTTCAAGAACCTGCGCGGCAAAGGACGGCTCTCCGAGGCGGACATCGACGCCACGGCCCGCGAGATCCGCATCGCGCTCCTCGAAGCCGACGTGGCCCTGCCCGTGGTGCGTTCCTTCATCAAGAACGTCAAGGAACGGGCCCTCGGAAGCGAGGTCTCCAAGGCCCTCAATCCGGCCCAGCAGGTCTTGAAGATCGTCAACTCCGAGCTGGTCACCATCCTCGGCGGAGAGACCCGGCGGCTGCGGTTCGCCAAGCAGCCCCCGACCGTCATCATGCTGGCCGGTCTTCAGGGCGCCGGTAAGACCACCCTCGCGGGCAAGCTGGGCCACTGGCTGAAGGGGCAGGGCCACTCGCCGCTGCTGGTCGCCGCCGACCTCCAGCGCCCCAACGCCGTCAACCAGCTCAGCGTCGTCGCCGAGCGCGCCGGCGTCGCGGTCTACGCCCCCGAGCCGGGCAACGGTGTCGGTGACCCGGTCAAGGTCGCCAAGGACTCCATCGAGCACGCCCGCGCCAAGGTCCACGACATCGTGATCGTGGACACCGCCGGCCGCCTGGGCATCGACCAGGACATGATGCGGCAGGCCGCGGACATCAGGGACGCCGTCAGCCCCGACGAGATCCTCTTCGTCGTCGACGCCATGATCGGCCAGGACGCCGTCAACACGGCCGAGGCGTTCCGCGACGGCGTCGGCTTCGACGGCGTGGTGCTCTCCAAGCTCGACGGCGACGCCCGCGGCGGTGCGGCCCTGTCGATCCGGCAGATCACCGGCAAGCCGATCATGTTCGCGTCGAACGGTGAGAAGCTCGACGACTTCGACGCGTTCCACCCGGACCGCATGGCCTCCCGCATCCTCGACATGGGTGACCTGCTCACCCTGATCGAGCAGGCGGAGAAGACGTTCAGCCAGGAAGAGGCCGCCAAGATGGCCTCCAAGCTGGCGTCGAAGAAGGGCCAGGACTTCACCCTGGACGACTTCCTGGCCCAGATGGAGCAGGTCAGGAAGATGGGGTCGATCTCCAAGCTCCTCGGCATGCTCCCGGGCATGGGTCAGATCAAGGACCAGATCAACAACATCGACGAGCGTGACGTCGACCGCACCGCCGCGATCATCAAGTCGATGACCCCGGCCGAGCGCCAGGAACCGACGATCATCAACGGCTCCCGCCGGGCCCGTATCGCCAAGGGCTCCGGCGTCGAGGTCAGCGCGGTGAAGAACCTGGTCGAGCGGTTCTTCGAGGCGCGCAAGATGATGTCCCGGATGGCACAGGGCGGCGGGATGCCCGGTATGCCGGGCATCCCGGGCATGGGCGGCGGCCCCGGCCGCAGCAAGAAGCAGCCCAAGCAGGCCAAGGGCAAGCAGCGTTCCGGCAACCCGATGAAGCGCAAGCAGCAGGAGCAGGAGGCCGCCGCCCGCCGAGCGGCCGCCGCCGAGGGCGCCGGCGCGTTCGGCCTCCCCCAGCAGACCGGCCAGGACTTCGAACTCCCGGAAGAATTCAAAAAATTCATGGGCTGACCCCCACCCTCTCAGCCCGCCCGGTTCAGCCTGTCCGGCGTTTGAGGACGAGGCCCGAAGGGCCGACAGGGGGTCTGGGGGCGCAGCCCCCAGGGACGGGACGGGAAGGGGCGGCGGGGGCGAGACCCCCCGGCCCCGGCCCACCCCTACGGCCCGCCCGACCGCACAGCCCGGCGCGGCGCAGCGCTAGCGCACACGGGCGACCAGGTACCGAAAGACGTTCGGCATCCACACCGTCCCGCCCCGCCGCACGAACGGCGTAAGCGCCTCCGCCAGCTCCTTGCCCACCTGCGTCCGGTCCGCCGCGGCCACCGCCCGGTCGAACAGGCCGGTCGACATCAGACCGCGTACCGCGCTGTCGGTGTCGGCGTACCCGAACGGGCAGGCCACCCGCCCCGAGCCGTCCGGCCGCAGGCCGTTCCGCTCGGCGGTCTCCTCCAGGTCGTCGCGCAGCGGGAACCGCGGGCGGCCCGCGCCGCACGCCGCGTCCACCGGTCCGCCGGCCGCCCGCAGCACACCGGACGTGGCGCAGCGCTCCGGAGGCCCCCAGCCGACCAGCACCACGGCCGCCCCGCGCCCGGCGAGCGGCAGCGCGGCCGAGAGCTGCGCGTCGAGCCGCTCCGCGTCGCCCGCCCGGCAGCCGAGGGGTTCGAAGGCGGTCACCAGCGTGTACGGGGGCGTCCCGGTGCCGGCCGCGTCCCGCGGGGAGCCCTCGACGATCCGGGCCGCCACCCGTGGGCGCGGACCGCGGGCGCCGGGCTGAAGGCGGGCCCGCGCGAGGGCGAGCCGCTCGGGGGAGGAGTCGACGCCGGTGACGGCGGCGCCTCTGGACGCCGCCATCAGCAGGGCGAGTCCGGAACCGCAGCCGAGGCCCAGCAGCCGGGTGCCGGGGCCCACTTCCAGCCGTTCGTGGACGGCTTCGTAGAGCGGTACGAGCATCCGCTCCTGGATCTCCGACCAGTCACGCGCGCGTGCACACAGGTCCACCCGGGGCGCGGGCCCCGCGTGAGGCAGCTGGTGCCGCACGAGCGTAGGTGTCATCAGTAAGCGCCCCAATCTGCCGAAGGTCGACGGGTGTGCCGGTGTCCGGACCCCGTGCCGTGCGCTTGCGATTCCCCCGTGCGTGGTTCCCGTATGCCAGGTAACTCCCCGTCCGACCCGTCGTCCAGGGGTTGTGGAGCCCGGGATGCCGCCGGACACGGGAGGTGGCGAGATTTCACATTCCGGTTACCTGGGGCCGTAGCATCGCGCCATGGCGGGGGCACCCGTTCCGGCAGGGCCGCGGGAACCCCGGTGACGGGCCGGTTCCGCCCGGTGCGGCCGCGAGCGGTGACACCCCCGGACGGCCACCGGCACGCCGGCGCCGGGACTACGTCAGACTACGTACCGGCTTGGTACGAGCTGTGCGGCTTCTCCGCAGATCAGCGCACCCGCCCTCGTCGGGACGCATCAGTTACGACTGACGGGTACGTGCAAATTATTTGGGATGCCCCGGAATCGGAACACTGGGGCACTCAGGCTCGTTGTCATTACGTGAGCACGACACAGACACCACCTGTTCTCGCCGCAGAGCTGGCACAGGCGTGGGCCGACATTCAGCGGTACCACCCCGAGCTGCCGGATCTCGCCGCGCCAGAGTCCCTGATCGGAGAGTCGTCGTCCGCCTGCGGTCACGAGCTCTCCTTCGAGCGCCTGCTCCATGAGGCAGTCCACGGCATCGCCGCCGCCCGCGGCGTGCGTGACACCTCCCGCGCCGGCCGCTACCACAACCGCCGATTTCTCGCGATCGCCGAGGAGCTGGGCCTGGACCACCCCGAGGAGCCGCACCCGAGCAGCGGTTTCTCCCTGGTCACGCTCAACGCCGAGGCGAAGCGCCGCTACCGCCCGACCAGCGAGCGGTTGCAGCGCGCCCTGAGGGCCCACACGGCCGCCACCTCCGAGGAGACCACCCGTGCCTTCCGCGGTCCGGCCGCCCGGCACGGTTCCTCGGGCGGCGGGGTGCGGGTCAAAGCGGTCTGCGACTGCGGCCGCAACGTCCGCGTGGTCCCCTCGGTCCTCGCCCAGGCGCCCATCGTCTGCGGCGGCTGCGGCAAACCCTTCCGCATCCCCGAGGTGGCGGGCGCGGCCTGACCCCGTCCCGCCCCACCGACCACCGGCATCTCGTGGACGCCGGTCACCTGTGAGGGGTGCCGCCACCGCTCCCCGGCGCGGACGGCGGCGGCCCGCCGACCCGCTCCCGGCGGGCGGTCGTGCCGCCGTGGCGGTCCCCCCTGCCCGCGGCAGCCGGGGGACACGACCCGCACGCGCCGGGCCGCGCACCCGCTCCCACGCACCCGCTCCCGGCAGCCGCGACCCGGGGAGCCGGTCACGCACGCCCGGCCGCGGCAGGGCCCCGGCCGACAGCGACCCGCCGGGTGTGGCAGAATGGCCAGCTGTACTCGACAGTCGAACAGGACCCCTCTCTCCTCCGGCTGACGTGTCCATCGGGCCACTCGGGTACCGCAACCCCACGCGGTCTTCGCGCTGTGCCCACCTCGTCAATCCAGGAGAATCCACTCCCGTGGCAGTCAAGATCAAGCTGAAGCGTCTGGGCAAGATCCGTTCGCCTCACTACCGCATCGTCGTCGCCGACTCCCGTACCCGCCGTGACGGCCGGGCCATCGAGGAGATCGGTCTGTACCACCCGGTGCAGAACCCGAGCCGCATGGAGGTCGACGCCGAGCGCGTGGCGTACTGGCTCGGTGTCGGCGCCCAGCCGACCGAGCCCGTGCTCGCCATCCTGAAGAAGACCGGCGACTGGCAGAAGTTCAAGGGCGAGCCCGCCCCGGCGCCGCTGCTGCAGCCGGCCGACAAGGCCACGCGTCCGTCCTTCGAGGCTCTCGGCGGCGACGACGAGGGCAAGGGTGAGGCCATCACCCAGAAGAAGAAGGCCGAGAAGAAGGACGAGGCCCCGGCCGAGTCCTCTGAGTCGACCGAGGCCTGATCATGCTCGAGGAGGCTCTCGAGCACCTCGTGAAGGGCATCGTCGACTACCCCGACGACGTACAGGTCGCCTCGCGCAATCTGCGCCGTGGCCGGGTGCTCGAGGTCCGGGTGCACCCCGAGGACCTCGGCAAGGTGATCGGCCGTAACGGCCGTACCGCGCGCGCCCTGCGCACCGTCGTGGGCGCCATCGGCGGCCGCGGTGTCCGTGTCGACCTCGTCGACGTGGACCACGTCCGCTGAATTTTTCGCAACCGGCCCGGGCCGGGGAGGGCCCTCGGGCCGTCCCCGGCCCGTGGTCGTGATGGCCGCCGTGGCCGTGAGTGAGGAGAACCAGGCACAGTGCAGCTCGTAGTCGCGCGGATCGGCCGTGCTCATGGGATCAAGGGTGAGGTCACCGTCGAGGTCCGTACCGACGAGCCGGAACTGCGGCTCGCGCCCGGCGCCGTACTGCTGACGGACCCCGCCCCCGCCGGTCCGCTCACCATCGAGACCGGCCGGGTGCACAGCGGCCGGCTCCTCCTGCGTTTCGAGGGCGTCGCCGACCGCACCGCCGCCGAGGCGCTGCGCAACCTCCTGCTGATCGCGGAGATCGACCCCGACGAGCTGCCCGAGGAAGAGGACGAGTACTACGACCATCAGCTCATCGACCTCGACGTGGTGACCAAGGACGGGACCGAGGTCGGCCGGATCACCGAGATCTCCCACCTGCCCTCCCAGGACCTCTTCATCGTCGAGCGGGCCGACGGCAGCGAGGTGATGATCCCCTTCGTCGAGGAGATCGTCACGGAGATCGACCTGGAGGAGCAGAGGGCCGTCATCGACCCGCCGCCCGGCCTGATCGACGACCGCGCGGAGATCGTCTCCTCCCGGGAGGACGAGGCGTGATGAGGCTCGACGTCGTCACGATCTTCCCCGAGTACCTGGAACCCCTGAACGTCTCCCTGGTCGGCAAGGCCCGCGCGCGCGGACAGCTCGACGTACGGGTGCACGACCTGCGCGCGTGGACGTACGACCGGCACAACACGGTCGACGACACGCCGTACGGCGGCGGCCCCGGCATGGTGATGAAGACCGAGCCCTGGGGCGACGCCCTGGACACCGTCCTCGCCGACGGCTACGAGGCCGGCTCGTCCGGGCCCGTGCTGATCGTGCCCACCCCCAGCGGCCGCCCCTTCACCCAGGAACTCGCCGTGGAACTCTCCCGGCGCCCCTGGCTGATCTTCACACCCGCGCGCTACGAAGGCATCGACCGGCGTGTCATGGACGAGTACGCCACCCGGCTGCCCGTCCACGAGGTGTCCATCGGCGACTACGTGCTGGCCGGCGGCGAGGCCGCCGTCCTGGTCGTCACCGAGGCGGTGGCCCGGCTGCTGCCCGGCGTCCTCGGCAACGCCGAGTCGCACCGCGACGACTCCTTCGCGCCCGGCGCCATGGCGAGCCTCCTGGAGGGCCCCGTCTACACCAAGCCCCCCGTCTGGCGCGGCCGTGACATCCCCGAGGTACTGCTCAGCGGCCACCACGGGAAGATCGCCCGCTGGCGCCGCGACGAGGCACTGCGCCGCACGGCCGCCCACCGCCCCGATCTGATCGAGCACGGCGACCCCGCCGCCTTCGACAAGAAGGACCGCGAGATGCTCTCGATCCTGGGCTGGGCACCGGACCCGGAGGGAGCGCCGTACGGCCGATTTTGGCGCAGGCCCGACGACGTGGAAGAATAGGCCGCTGTTGTGCGCCGTCCGGCGTGCGCCCCTGCCACAGGGGGACACGACGCCCGCCCCGACCCGCGCGCGGCCTTCGTGACGAACCTAGTTCCGCTGATGACCTGTGGCATCGGCGAAGAAAGCAGACGACATGTCCCACCTGCTCGACACCGTCGACTCCGCCTCGCTGCGCAGCGACATCCCGGCCTTCCGCCCGGGTGACACCGTCAACGTCCACGTGCGCGTCATCGAGGGCAACCGCTCCCGTGTCCAGCAGTTCAAGGGCGTCGTGATCCGCCGCCAGGGCTCCGGTGTCCGCGAGACCTTCACGGTCCGCAAGGTCTCGTTCTCCGTCGGCGTCGAGCGCACCTTCCCGGTGCACACCCCGATCGTCGAGAAGATCGAGCTCGTCACCCGCGGTGACGTGCGCCGCGCCAAGCTGTACTACCTGCGCGAGCTGCGCGGCAAGGCCGCGAAGATCAAGGAGAAGCGCGACAACTGAGCGCCTCCCGGAGTCCTCGGCGGAGCCGGATAGCATCTGGCTCCGATGGACACCGAAGCAGAGCACACGGAGCGCGACCGCTCCCCCCGCCCTTCCGCCACCGGGTCCGTCCCGGACGGCGGCTCGGGGCCGGAGGGGCGGTCGCGTTCCGCGTTGCCCGCGCGGTTCCCCCGGCCGTTCCGCCTCACCGACTGGCTGCCGGGCGGCCGGATCACCCTCACCCTCCTCGTCTGCCTGCTGTCGGTGCTGCTCCTGAACGCGTTCGTGGCGCAGCCGTTCCAGATCCCCAGCGGATCCATGGAGCCGGGATTGAGGATCGGGGACCGCGTTCTCGTAAATAAGTTGGCGTACGGTTTCGGTGCCCGGCCGCAGCGCGGCGATGTGATCGTTTTCGACGGGACCGGCTACTTCGGGCACGCGGACTACGTGAAGCGCGTTGTAGGGGTGGGGGGAGACCATGTGGTCTGCTGCGACAAGGAGGGCAGGATCGCGGTGAACGGCCGGCCGGTCGACGAGACGGCGTTCCTCTATCCCGGGGACGTTCCGTCCGCGGTGGACTTCGACGTCGTCGTGCCCGACGGCACCCTCTTCGTCCTCGGTGACCACCGCGGCGACTCCGCCGACTCACGCGACCACCTGGGCTCGCCGGGCGGCGGCATGATCCCGGTCCGTACGGTGATCGGGCGTGCCGACTGGATCGTCTGGCCACCCGGTCACGCCACCCGGCTGAAGCGCCCCGGCGCCTACGCGCGCGTGCCCGCCGCGGACGGTGCCCGTGGGTAACCGGGGCAAACCGCGCCGCCCGGACCAGCCGGCGGCGAACGTCTTCGGGACGGAGAACCTGCTGCCCACCGGGGCTCGGCGCTCCTCGGCCGCCGACGGTCCCACCGGGCGTTCGCGCGCCGAGCGGCGCAGGCTGCAGCGCAAGGTCAAACGCAAACGCAGGCGCGGCGCGGTCCGTGAGATACCCCTGCTGGTGGGTGTCGCCGTGCTGATCGCCCTGGTGCTGAAGACGTTCCTGGTCCAGGCGTTCGTCATCCCCTCCGGGTCGATGGAGCAGACGATCCAGATCGGTGACCGCGTCCTGGTCGACAAGTTCACGCCCTGGTTCGGCTCCGAGCCGAAGCGGGGCGACGTCGTGGTCTTCCACGACCAGCTGGGCTGGCTCGACGGCGAACCGACCGCCAAGAAGAACGACCCCATTGTCGTCAAACAGGTGAAGGAGGGACTCACCTTCATCGGTCTGCTGCCCTCCGACAACGAGAAGGACCTCATCAAACGGGTCATCGGCGTCGGCGGCGACCACGTCAAGTGCTGCGACACCCAGGGCCGGGTGACCGTCAACGGCGTGCCGTTGACGGAGGCGGACTACATCAATCCGGGTGACGCGCCGTCGTCGCAGCCGTTCGACATCACCGTGCCCGAGGGCCGGCTGTGGGTCATGGGCGATCACCGCGGCAACTCCGCGGACTCCCGGTACCACCAGGACAAGCCGGGCAAGGGGACGGTCTCCCTGAGCGCGGTGGTGGGCCGCGCCATGTGGATCGGCTGGCCCATGGGTCACTGGACCAGCCTGAAGGAACCTAAAACCTTTGCAAGCGTCACCGACTCCGGGGCCGGAGTGACCGCGTCCGACCGGCTGTCGCATAGGGTTGCCAGCGGCGTTCTGAACGCGACGGTCCAACTCCCGACTCCTGCGGAACTCCCGCTCGTTACGGGAGTGGTGGGCCTGCACCGCATCCGGTGCAGGCGGCGGCAGAGAGTGAGGAGTTGGCGTGGGGGATGTGGCGCTTGGCGCACGGTCCGGGCACGACGGCGAGGAGGACCGGGGCCGGTCCGCGGACGCCGTCCCCGTCTCGGACGGCGCCATGACCTCCGGGAATGACACCCGGGACACCTCCGGGGCCCATGCCCGGGACACTTCCGGGACCCATGCCCGGGACACCGAGGACGGCGTTGTGACGGACGATCAGACCCCTGACAGGAGCCCGGGGCAGAACTTCGGCCCGGAGCAGGGACCGGGCGGCCCCGGGACGCGGGCCGCGCGGCCGCGGTCGTTCTGGAAGGAGCTGCCCCTGCTGATCGTCATCGCGCTGGTGCTGGCCCTGCTGATCAAGACGTTCCTGGTGCAGGCGTTCTCCATCCCGTCCGACTCGATGCAGAACACGCTGCAGCAGGGCGACCGGGTGCTCGTGGACAAGCTCACGCCGTGGTTCGGCTCCAAGCCCGAGCGCGGCGAGGTCGTCGTCTTCCACGACCCGAGCGACTGGCTGGCCGGTGAGCCCACGGCCAATCCGAACGCCGTGCAGAAGGTCCTCAGCTGGATCGGGCTGATGCCGTCCGCGGAGGAGAAGGACCTGATCAAACGGGTCATCGGCGTCGGCGGCGACACCGTGGAGTGCAAGGGCACGGGCCCGCTGACGGTCAACGGGCACGCGCTCAACGAGTCGTCTTACGTGTACGCGGGCAACACCCCGTGCAGCCAGGACGACCAGGGCGGCCAGTTCAAGGTGAAGGTGCCCAAGGGCTACATCTGGGTGATGGGCGACCACCGCCAGAACTCCCGCGACTCCCGCTACAACCAGACCGACAAGCACCACGGCATGGTCCCGGTCAGCAAGGTCGTGGGGCGCGCCGTCGTCAAGGCGTGGCCGATCAACCGCTGGGGCACCCTGCCGATCCCGGACACCTTCGACCAGAACGGCATCGGCGACCAGACCTCGGCCGCCGCGGCCCCGGCCGCCCTGACGGCCGCCCCGGAAGGCCTGGTCCTGGCCGGGGTCGTCCCGCTGGCGGTCCGGCGTCGCCGGCGGCCGGACCGGTCCTCGTCCCGGGCGTCGTCCCGGTCTTTGTGAAGCACCCACCCTTCGTGCGGCCCTCACCCTTCGTAAAGCCTTCACAAGACCTGGGGTCCCGGTCGCCGGAGAGGGGCTGACCGTGTCCGTACCGCCCGGTAGGGTGCGGGTCCATGGGTGGCGAGAGCACGACACGTACGGCCCCGCACGGCGGCGGCACCGCTGCGGCCCCGGCGGGCCGCCGGACCGGTGACCGGGTCTCCGGTCTGGTCATCGCGCTGGGGCTGGTGCTGTTCCTCGGCGGCTTCGTCTGGGGCGCCGTGGTCTACCGGCCGTACACCGTGCCCACCAGCTCCATGTCGCCCACGATCGGCGTCGGCGACCGGGTGCTCGCCCAGCACATCGACGGCTCCGAGGTACGGCGCGGAGACGTGGTCGTCTTCACCGACGCGAGCTGGGTCAAGAACGCGGCGGTCGTCAAGCGGGTCGTCGCGGTCGGCGGGGACACCGTGGCCTGCTGCACCGACGGCAAGCTGACCGTCAACGGCAGGAAGATAACCGAGCCGTACCTGCCCAAGGGCAGCCTCGCCGAGATCACCGGCTTCCCGACGGTCACCGTCCCCGAAGGACGGCTGTTCCTGCTCGGCGACGAACGCCAGGGCTCGCTGGACTCCACCGCCCATCTCACGGACGCCGCCCAGGGCACCGTGGCGCGCGGTGCCGTGACGGCCAGGGTGGACGCGGTGGTGTGGCCCGCCAAGGGCATGCTCCAGCGGCCCACCGGCTTCGAGGTCCTCGGCAGCCTGTCCCGGCCGGGCCCGCTGCGCACGATCATGCTGCTGATCGCCGTGGGAGCGGTCCTGGTCCTCGGCGGCGCCGCCTACGGCCCGGTCGCCAAGCGGGTGGGCCGCGCCAGGTCCCGCGGCGCCCGTCCGGCCGGGGGAGCACGCTGACGGACGTGCCGTGCACCGGACCGGGCGCATGAGACGGTGTGTCCGTGACCCTGGACCCGGAAATCGCCTGGAAACCCGTCCCGGACGGTCCCCGCATAGGGTGGTGACGCGGAAATCGTCTGTGGGCGCAGGGTACTGGCGCACAATGGTGGGATCGCACGGCTGAAGGGGAACATGCCATGAGCGCCGAGGACCTCGAGAAGTACGAGACCGAGATGGAGCTGAAGCTCTACCGGGAGTACCGAGACGTCGTCGGTCTGTTCAAATACGTGATCGAGACGGAACGGCGCTTCTACCTCACCAACGACTACGAGATGCAGGTGCACTCGGTGCAGGGCGAGGTGTTCTTCGAGGTGTCCATGGCGGACGCCTGGGTGTGGGACATGTACCGGCCGGCCCGGTTCGTCAAGCAGGTACGTGTCCTGACATTCAAGGATGTGAACATCGAGGAGCTGAACAAGAGCGATCTCGAACTGCCGGGCAGCTGATGCCGTCGGCGGCATCACTCGTTCGAGTGGTCACGTTGTCCACAACCGGCGGGTAGTACACCAAGATCCACTTCCGGTGGCGGACTGCGGGACGGTCGGTGCCGGAGGTGGTGCCGACATGGACGCACAGCACACGCAGCATGCACAGCACGCGCGCAGCGCACTCGGCAGGTACGGCGAGGCGCTGGCCGCGAGGCGGCTGGCCGAGGCCGGGATGACCGTCCTGGAGCGCAACTGGCGCTCTGGCAGGACCGGAGAGATCGACATCGTCGCCCGCGACGGCGACGTCCTCGTCGTCTGCGAGGTCAAGACCCGCCGCGGCGGCGCCTACGAACACCCGATGGCCGCGGTCACCCCGCGCAAGGCCGACCGGCTGCGCACCCTCGCCGCCCGCTGGATCGAGGCCCACGGCGGCGCCCCGCCCGGCGGCGTCCGCATCGACCTCGTCGGCGTCGTGCTGCCCGCTCGCGGCGCACCCGTGGTCGAGCACGCCCGAGGGGTGGCCTGACATGGGGTTCGCACGGACGTGCGCGGTGGCGCTGGTGGGCGTCGAGGGAGTCGTCGTCGAGGTCCAGGCCGACCTGGAACCCGGAGTCGCGGCGTTCACCCTCGTCGGGCTGCCCGACAAGAGCCTGACCGAGAGCCGGGACCGGGTCCGGGCCGCCGTCACCAACTCCGGCGGCGAGTGGCCCCAGAAGAAACTCACGGTGGGGCTCAGCCCGGCGTCGGTGCCGAAGGCCGGCTCCGGCTTCGACATGGCCATCGCCTGTTCCGTCCTGGGCGCCGCCGAACGGATCGATCCCCGGGTCCTCGCCGACCTGGTGATGATCGGGGAACTCGGCCTCGACGGCCGGGTACGGCCGGTGCGCGGCATCCTGCCCGCGGTGCTGGCCGCCGCCGACGCCGGGTACGAGCAGGTCGTGGTGCCCGAGTGCGCCGCCGCCGAGGCCACGCTGGTGCCGGGCGTGTCGGTGCTCGGCGTGCGCAGCCTGCGGCAGCTGATCGCCGTCCTGACCGACGAACCGGTGCCGGAGGAGGAGCCGCATGACCGGCAGGGACGCCCCGATCCGCTGCTCGCCGGGCTGCGGGTGCCCGGCAGCGGCGCGGACACGGCGGCGTCCGGCGCCGCCTGGCCGGACCGGGGGCTCGATCTCGCGGACGTCGTCGGCCAGGTCACGGCGCGCACCGGAGTGGAGGTGGCCGCGGCCGGCGGGCACCATCTGTTCCTCGAAGGACCGCCCGGCGCGGGCAAGACGATGCTCGCCGAACGGCTGCCCGCCGTACTGCCCCGGCTCACCCGCCAGGAGTCCCTGGAGGTCACCGCGGTCCACTCGGTCGCCGGGCTGCTGCCACCCGGCAAACCGATGATCGACACACCGCCCTACTGCGCCCCGCACCACTCGGCCACCATGCAGTCCCTCGTCGGCGGCGGCCCCGGCATCGCCCGGCCCGGCGCGGTGGCCCTCGCCCATCGGGGAGTGCTCTTCCTGGACGAGGCTCCGGAGTTCCACAGCCGCACCCTGGACGCGCTGCGCCAGCCGCTGGAGTCGGGGCACGTGGTGATCGCGCGCAGCGCGGGCGTGGTCCGGTTCCCGGCGCGGTTCCTGATGGTCCTCGCGGCCAACCCGTGCCCCTGCGGACGGTTCTCGCAGCGGGACTCCCTGTGCGAGTGCCCGCCCGCCGCGATCCGCCGCTACCAGGCGCGGCTCTCCGGGCCCCTCCTGGACCGGGTGGACCTGCGGGTCGAGGCCGACCCCGTCACCCGGGCCCAGCTGACCGCGTCCGGGACCCGGGGCGAGTCCACCGTGACGGTCGCCGACCGGGTCCGGGCGGCCAGGGAGCGGGCCGCCGCCCGGCTCGCGGACACCCCGTGGCGCACCAACAGCGAGGTCCCCGGCCGTGAGCTGCGCACCCGATGGCACGCCGAACCGGGCGCCATGGACGACGCCGAGCGCAGCCTGGAACGGGGTGTGCTCACCGCGCGCGGCATCGACCGCGTCCTGCGCGTGGCCTGGACGATCGCCGACCTGGTCGCTCACCCCCGCCCCGGCGCCACCGACGTCGCCCTGGCCCTCCAGCTCCGCACCGGCGTGCCCCGCGGCGTGCCGACGGCCATCGGGGCGCTGACATGAGCGCGGCCGGAGCGGCGGACGACGCCGGGGCACGGAAGACCGGCGGGCCGGCGGACGCGGCCCGGGCGGGCGGGAGCGGTGAGAGCGCCGAGAGCGGTGAGAGCGCCGAGGTGCTCGACCGGGTGTTCCTCACCCGGGTCGTCGAGCCCGGGGACGAGGCCGCCGGGCGGTGGGTGCGGGAGCGCGGGGCCGGTGAGGTGGTCCGGCGGCTGCGGGAGGGCGGGCCGCCGCTGCCCGGGGCGAGCGGCAAGCGGTGGGCCGGGATGCTGGCCAGGGCCGAGCGGGCCCGTCCGGAGGACGACCTCGCCGTGGCCCGGGAGGCGGACGTACGGTTCGTGCCGCCCGGCACCCCCGAATGGCCGCGGCAGCTCGACGACCTCGGCGACGCGCGCCCGCTGGGGCTGTGGGTGCGCGGGCGGCCCAGCCTGCGGCTGTGGGCGCTGCGCTCGGTCGCCGTCGTCGGCGCCCGCGCCTGTACCGAGTACGGCGCCCATGTCGCCGCCGGTCTCGCCGCGGGGCTCGCCGAGCGCGGGTGGGTCGTGGTGTCCGGCGGCGCCTACGGGGTCGACGGCGCCGCGCACCGGGGCGCCCTCGGCGCGGGCGGTGCCACCGTCGCGGTGCTGGCCTGCGGCATCGACCGGCCCTACCCGCGCGGGCACCGTGCGCTGATCGACCGGATCGGGCAGCAGGGACTGGTGGTGGGGGAGCTGCCGCCCGGCGACCATCCCACGCCGAGCCGGTTCATCATGCGCAACCGGGTGATCGCCGCGCTGACGCGCGGCACGGTGGTGGTGGAGGCCGCCCGCAGGAGCGGGTCGCTGGTCACCGTACGGGCCGCGCGCCGGCTGGGACGGCACACCATAGGGGTGCCGGGTCCGGTCACCAGCGGGCTGTCGGCCGGAGTGCACGAACTGCTGCGCGCGGACGCCGTCCTGGTCACCGATGCCGCCGAGATCGTCGAACTGGTCGGCGACATGGGCGACCTGGCTCCCGACCGGCGCGGTCCGGTCCTCCCGCGCGACCTGCTGGAGCCGGCCGCCCGGCAGGTCCTGGACGCGCTGCCCGGCGACCGGGCCGCGGAGCCGGACGAGATCGCCCGGGGCGCGCAGACCACGGACGACGACGCGCTCGCACGCCTGTATGAACTCCGATCACTTGGCTACGTCGAACGACACGGCAGTGGCTGGAAGTTGACACGCCGTGCGGTGAACTCGGTACGGCCGGGCCGGGACGCGTGGTGAGACGTGCGTTCACCGAACGTGTTCGCCCCGGGGTGCCGACCCCGGCGGCGTGCGGTTTTCCCGCCCCGGAGCCGGAGGCTGAATGACGCAGAGTGATCGCCAGGGTCCGGTGGGGCGGCGCGCGGCACCGGTCCGCGCGCTGACCCGGGGCCGGTCTTCGCGTACCGCGACACTCCAGTCACGCTACGCTCACGAGGTTCCGGCAGAGACCGGCAGATTTCGACACCCGACGGCGCAAGGCGACGAATGCCCCAGCACACCTCCGGATCCGACCGGGCGGCTCTCCCCCCAGCCGCCCGTGACGGTGGCGGCGTGCGGCCGCCCGCCCCCTCCACGCTCGACGAGCTGTGGCGGTCGTACAAGGCGACGGGGGACGAGCGGCTGCGGGAGCAGCTGATCCTCCACTACTCGCCGCTGGTGAAGTACGTGGCGGGCCGGGTGAGCGTGGGTCTGCCGCCGAACGTGGAGCAGGCCGACTTCGTGTCCTCCGGGGTGTTCGGGCTGATCGACGCGATCGAGAAGTTCGACATCGACCGGGAGATCAAGTTCGAGACGTACGCGATCACCCGGATCCGCGGTGCGATGATCGACGAGCTGCGTGCCCTGGACTGGATCCCGCGTTCGGTGCGGCAGAAGGCGCGGAACGTGGAGCGGGCGTACGCGACGCTGGAGGCACGGCTGCGGCGCACGCCGAGCGAGGCCGAGGTGGCCGGTGAGCTGGGTATCGGGATCGACGAGCTGCACGCCGTCTTCAGTCAGCTGTCGCTGGCCAACGTGGTGGCGCTGGAGGAACTGCTGCATGTGGGCGGTGACGGCGGCGACCGGCTCAGTCTCATGGACACCCTGGAGGACACCGCCGCCGACAACCCGGTGGAGGTGGCCGAGGACCGGGAGCTGCGCCGCTTCCTGGCCCGGGCGATCAACGCGCTGCCGGACCGGGAGAAGACCGTCGTCACGCTGTACTACTACGAGGGCCTCACCCTCGCCGAGATCGGCAATGTGCTGGGTGTGACCGAGAGCCGGGTCAGTCAGATCCACACCAAGTCGGTGCTCCAGCTGCGGGCCAAGCTGGCGGGCTTCGGCAGGTGAGCGGGCGCTGAGGGTCCCGTCGGGGGCGGTGGGGTCCGTACAGTGTTGACGTGCCAAGGATTAGAGCGGCCTCCGTGGCCGAGCACCGGTCGATGCAGCGAGCCGCCCTGCTGGACGCGGCCCGTTCCCTGCTGTCCGAGGGCGGGACGGAGGCGCTGACCTTCCCCGCTCTCGCCGAGCGGACGGGCCTGGCGCGCTCGTCCGTCTACGAGTATTTCCGGTCCCGGGCCGCGGTGGTCCAGGAGCTGTGCGAGGTCGACTTCCCGGTGTGGGCGGCGGAGGTCGAGTCCGCCATGGAGTCGGCGGACGGGCCGGAGACCAAGGTCGAGGCGTACGTCCGCAAGCAGCTGGAACTGGTCGGCGACCAGCGGCACCGCGCGGTCGTGGCGATCTCCCAGAGCGAACTGGACGACGCCGCGCGCGAGAAGATCCGTACCGCGCATCACGACCTCGTCACGATGATCGTGCAGGCGCTCGCCGACCTGGGGCACGGGAGCCCGCGGACGGGGGCGATGCTCCTCCAGGGCGTGGTCGACGCGGCGGCCCGCCTGGAGCTGGCCGCGACGGAGGACTCCGCGGCCATCCGGGACGCGGCGGTCGCGATGGCCCTGCGAGGCGTCAGAGACTGACCCGCTGCCCGCTGTGACTGCCGGGCCCTGGCCCGGTGCGGTCCGGGGTCCTGGCCTGTCTCCGGCGCGGGTCCCGGCCCGGGACAGGGTCGTGCTCTGTTCCGTCCCGTCCCGTCCCCTTCCGGTCCTGTCCGGGGCGGTGACCTGGATTCGGTCTCGGCGCTGTCCGGGCAGGCCCGGTCCGGACCCCGGCCTGCTCCCGGTCCGGGGCCCGCTTCCGTCCGGCCCGGGCCGGACGCTGCCCCGGTCCCTCCCGCCCCGGCGCCGTGGCTCTCGCCCGTCGTCGGGCGGGACCGCCGCCGGTCCTGTTCCTGCCTCGCCCGGCCGGGTCACGGCAGGGGGACGCCCGGGACCGGCAGGAGTCTCGGCGGGCCGGGGCGCAGCAGGGGCAGCGGGTTCAGATAGGTGCTCGCGCGCAGGAGGCCCCAGTGGAGGCAGGACGTGGGGCAGTGCGGCGGCTCGGAAGGGGGCTCCAGGGTGCCCACCGGCCGGCCCGTCGTGACCTGCTCGCCCTGCCGTACGGAAGGCCGTACCGGTTCGTACGTCGTGCGCAGGGGCGGGCTCCCGGTGCCCGTGAGGGTCAGGGTCACCACGCCGGTTCCGGCCACGCGGCCGGCGAAGGTCACCCGGGCGGGTGCCACGGCGCGGACCGGTGTGCCGGGCGGGGCCGCGAGGTCGACGCCGCGGTGGCCGGGGCCGTAGGGGGTCGCCGGGGGCTGCCAGCCGCGCAGGACGACGGGCCGGCCCGCCAGGGGCCAGACGGCGCGGGAGGCCCGTGGCGGCGGGGGTGCGGGGGCGGCCGGGGCCGCCGCCGAGGCCGCCGGGAGCGCCGCCGTGAGGAGGAGCAGGGCCGGGGGCAGGAGGAGCGTCGTTCGCATGACGGACAGCGTCCCGCGGCCCCGGTCGATCATGGCCGGAACTGTGGACCACCGGCCGGTTGTGGACGGTGCCGTCAGCCGGTGCCCCGCCGTTCCCGTACACTTCTTATGGCGACCCGGGCGATCGGGTCGACTTCGCACGCCCCGGTACGAAGCGGTCGGCAGTGGTCCGATCCTCCGTGCCAGCGCCCCTCGGTCCTCTGTGGCAACGGCGCACGCGGGCGTCAGGCGCGGGAGCCGTCCGGATTCCGCGGTACAACCGAGAAACCCTAGGAGATACGGCCATGGCCGTCGTCACGATGCGGGAGCTGCTGGAGAGCGGCGTCCACTTCGGTCACCAGACCCGTCGCTGGAACCCGAAGATGAAGCGCTTCATCTTCACGGAGCGCAACGGCATCTACATCATCGACCTGCTCCAGTCGCTGTCGTACATCGACCGCGCCTACGAGTTCGTCAAGGAGACCGTCGCCCACGGCGGCACGGTCATGTTCGTCGGCACGAAGAAGCAGGCGCAGGAGGCCATCGCCGAGCAGGCCACCCGCGTCGGCATGCCCTACGTCAACCAGCGCTGGCTGGGCGGCATGCTCACCAACTTCTCGACCGTCTACAAGCGTCTGCAGCGCCTCAAGGAGCTGGAGCAGATCGACTTCGAGGACGTCGCGGCCTCCGGTCTGACCAAGAAGGAGCTGCTGGTCCTCTCCCGCGAGAAGGCCAAGCTGGAGAAGACCCTCGGCGGTATCCGCGAGATGCAGAAGGTGCCCAGCGCCGTCTGGATCGTGGACACCAAGAAGGAGCACATCGCGGTCGGTGAGGCCCGGAAGCTCAACATCCCGGTCGTCGCCATCCTCGACACCAACTGCGACCCCGACGAGGTCGACTACAAGATCCCGGGCAACGACGACGCGATCCGCTCCGTCACCCTGCTCACCCGTGTGATCGCCGACGCCGTCGCCGAGGGCCTCATCTCCCGTTCCGGCGTCGCCACCGGTGACAAGGGCGAGAAGGCCGCGGGCGAGCCGCTCGCCGAGTGGGAGCGCGACCTGCTCGAGGGCGAGAAGGCCGAGAAGAAGGACGAGGCCCCGGTCGCCGAGGCCGCCGCTGCCGAGGCTCCGGCCGAGGACGCTCCGGCCGCCGAGACGCCCGCCGCGGAGGCCCCGGCCGCCGAGGCTCCCGCCGAGGACGCTCCGGCCGCCGAGGGCGAGCAGGCCTGATCCGTCCGGGTGACGGCGGGGGCGGTGACATGAACTCCGCCCCCGCCGTCCACCCGTAGGTCAGCGACGGGTCGGCGGCACCGGACACCCCGGAGCGCGGATCCCCTGATCTTCGATCTTCCAGACCTCGAGAAAGACTCAAGACTCATGGCGAACTACACCGCCGCCGACGTCAAGAAGCTCCGCGAGCTCACCGGCGCCGGCATGATGGACTGCAAGAAGGCGCTCGACGAGGCCGAGGGCAACGTCGAGAAGGCCGTAGAGGCGCTGCGCATCAAGGGCCAGAAGGGCGTCGCCAAGCGTGAGGGCCGCTCCGCCGAGAACGGCGCCGTGGTCTCCATCATCGCCGACGACAACTCCTCCGGTGTCCTGGTCGAGCTGAAGTGCGAGACGGACTTCGTCGCCAAGGGCGACAAGTTCCAGGCCGTGGCCCGCGCCATCGCCGAGCACGTCGCCAAGACCGCCCCGGCCGACATCGAGGCGCTGCTCGCCTCCGAGATCGAGTCCGGCAAGACCGTGCAGGCGTACGTCGACGAGGCCAACGCCAACCTCGGCGAGAAGATCGTCCTGGACCGCTTCGCGGCCTTCGCCGACGGTTTCGTGACCGCGTACATGCACCGCACGATGCCCGACCTGCCCCCGCAGATCGGTGTCCTCGTGGAGCTCGACAAGCCGAACGCCGACGTCGCCAAGGGCATCGCCCAGCACATCGCCGCCTTCGCGCCGAAGTACCTCTCCAAGGAGGACGTGCCGGCCGACGTCGTCGAGTCCGAGCGCCGTATCGCCGAGGAGACCACCCGCGCCGAGGGCAAGCCCGAGGCCGCGCTCCCCAAGATCGTCGAAGGCCGTCTCAACGGGTTCTTCAAGGACGCGACGCTGCTCGGTCAGCCGTACGCGCTCGACAACAAGAAGTCCGTCCAGAAGGTCCTGGACGAGGCCGGTGTCACCCTGAAGCGCTTCTCGCGCATCAAGGTCGGCATCTGAGTCCGTACCGCGAGCGGCGCGCCGTCCCGATAGGGTCGGAAGCAGCCGTCCGGGTACGCCGTCACATGCGTGACGGACGACAGCAGATCTGACGAGGAGGCCATTGCCGAGCACGGGCAGCGAGAAGCGACCCACCGGCAATGGCCTTCTTTGTATGTGCACGACGTAGCAGAGGCGGGATCCCGATGACCACCACCAAGGCCCAGAAGAGTGACGACGGCAAAGTACGCGGCCGGTTTCTGCTGAAGCTGTCCGGCGAGGCCTTCTCCGGCGGCGGGGGTCTGGGTGTCGATCCCGACGTGGTGCACGCCATCGCCCGCGAGATCGCGGCGGTCGTCCGTGACGGCGCGCAGATCTCGGTCGTCATCGGCGGCGGCAACTTCTTCCGCGGTGCCGAGCTCCAGCAGCGCGGCATGGACCGGGCCCGTTCGGACTACATGGGCATGCTCGGCACGGTCATGAACTGCCTCGCCCTCCAGGACTTCCTGGAGAAGGAGGGCATCCAGTCCCGGGTGCAGACCGCCATCACCATGGGCCAGGTGGCCGAGCCGTACATCCCGCTGCGTGCCGTGCGTCACATGGAGAAGGGCCGTGTGGTGATCTTCGGCGCCGGTATGGGCATGCCGTACTTCTCCACCGACACCACGGCCGCCCAGCGTGCCCTGGAGATCGACGCCGAGGCGCTGCTGATGGGCAAGAACGGCGTGGACGGGGTCTACGACTCCGACCCCAAGACCAACCCGGACGCCGTCAAGTTCGACGCCCTCGGCTATGGCGAGGTCATCACGCGCGACCTCAAGGTCGCCGACGCCACGGCCATCACGCTGTGCCGCGACAACAGGCTGCCGATCGTCGTGTTCGAGATGCTGACGGCCGGGAATATCGCACGGGCCGTCAAGGGTGAGAAGATCGGCACGCTCGTGGGTGACCAGGGCAGCCGGGACTGACCGGTCGGCCACGGACCGTGGCCGTGGGATGGACAATGTCCTGGCGGTCGGGAACCGTGCAGGAAGCAGACGCGACGCAGCCGGCCGCCGCCCCCACCGGGGAACGCAGCCGGGCCTCACTCAAGACACGCAGGAGCAAGTGGTGATCGAAGAGACCCTCCTCGAGGCCGAGGAGAAGATGGAGAAGGCCGTCGTGGTCGCCAAGGAGGACTTCGCCGCGATCCGCACCGGCCGTGCGCACCCGGCGATGTTCAACAAGATCGTGGCCGACTACTACGGCGCGCCGACCCCGATCAACCAGCTGGCCTCGTTCTCCGTGCCCGAGCCGCGCATGGCCGTGGTGACCCCGTTCGACAAGACCGCGCTGCGCAACATCGAACAGGCGATCCGCGACTCCGACCTGGGCGTCAACCCGAGCAACGACGGCAATATCATCCGGGTGGTGTTCCCCGAGCTCACCGAGGAGCGCCGCCGCGACTACATCAAGGTCGCCAAGCACAAGGCGGAGGACGCCCGCGTCTCCATCCGCTCGGTGCGCCGCAAGGCCAAGGACGCGATCGACAAGCTGATCAAGGACGGCGAGGTCGGCGAGGACGAGGGCCGCCGCGCGGAGAAGGAGCTCGACGACCTCACGGCGAAGTACGTCGCCCAGGTGGACGAGCTCCTCAAGCACAAGGAATCGGAACTCCTCGAAGTCTGATGAGCGACTCTTCCTGGCGGGCGGCGCCACAGGCCGGATACTGGGGGCCGTCCGCGCAAGGACCGGTCCCGGGCACCGCGCACGGGCCGGTCCCGGGGGCCGTCCCGGCGGCTCCCGCGTACGATGCGCCTGAGGCGCAGCAGACCCGCCCCATGCCCGTCGTACCCAGCGTGTCCGGCGTACCCGCGTTCGGCGGGGGCCAGGACGACGGACGGGCGGCCGCTCGGCCGAGCGGCCGCCCGTTCCGAGCCGAGCAGAATCCGGAGCCCATGCACGACGCCCCGCAGCCGGCGCCCGCACCGCAGAAGAAGAGCGCGGGCCGCAACCTCGGCGCGGCCATAGGCGTCGGTGTCGGCCTCGGTGTCGTGATCGTGGCGTCCCTGTTCGTGGTGAAGGCCGTCTTCGTCGGCGTGGTCGCCGTCGCCGTCGTGGTGGGCCTGTGGGAGCTGACCAGCCGGCTGCGGGAGCGCAAGGAGATCAGGGCGCCCCTGATACCCCTCGCGGCGGGCGGCGCCGCGATGGTCGTCGCCGGCTATGTGCGCGGGGCGCAGGGCGCCTGGGTGGCGATGGCGTTCACCGCGCTCGCGGTCCTGGTCTGGCGGATGGCGCAGCCGCCGGAGGGCTATCTCAAGGATGTGACGGCGGGCGTCTTCGCGGCGTTCTACGTCCCCTTCCTGGCCACGTTCGTCGCGATGATGCTCAAGGCGGACGACGGCGCGTGGCGGGTGCTGGTTTTCCTGCTGCTGACCGTGGTCAGCGACACCGGTGCGTACGCCGTCGGCTGGCGCTTCGGCACGCACAAGCTCGCCCCGCGGATCAGTCCCGGCAAGACCCGTGAGGGCCTGTTCGGCGCCGTGGCGTTCTCGATGGCGGTGGGCGCGCTGTGCATGCAGTTCCTCATCGACGACGGCGCCTGGTGGCAGGGACTGCTGCTGGGGCTCGCGGTCGCGGTCAGCGCCACGCTGGGTGACCTCGGCGAGTCGATGATCAAGCGGGACCTGGGCATCAAGGACATGGGCACCCTGCTGCCGGGCCACGGCGGCATCATGGACCGGCTGGACTCGCTGCTGCCGACCGCGCCGGTGGTGTGGCTGCTGCTGGTGGCCTTCGTCGGTTCCTCCTGAGGTTCCCGCCGCCGTCACGCGCTTGCCCGCCCCGGGGGATGGCCCGAGGGGCGGGCGAGTGGGACGATGCGGGAGTAAGCCCTCAAAAGGGAGCATTCCGAGAGGAGGGCGTCATGTCCGCCTTCCACGACGAGCTCGACCTGGACCGCCGTCCCGAGGACGTCTGGTCCTACGTCATCGACCCCGGCCGGCTGCCGGAGTGGCAGGCCAGCGCCGTCTCGGCGAAGAAGCTCGACGACCGACCCTTCGGCGTGGGCTCCAGGGTCCGGGTCGTCCGGTACGTGGGCCGCCGCGAGATCCCGATGACCATGGAGTGCATCGAGTACGAGCCGGGCCACGCCTGGACGATGCGCGGTGTCGACGGCCCGGTCCGGGGCGTGTTCCACGGCGAGGTCGCACCGCTCGACGACGGCCGCCGTACGCACATGACGATGGACCTCGACTTCGAGGCCCACGGCATCGGCAGGGTCCTCGTCCCGCTGCTGGTCCGCTCCCAGGTCCGCCGGGAGATGCCCCGCAACGAACAACTCCTCAGGGACCACCTGGAACACACCACGGCATAGCCGCCGGCGCTGTCCGGCACGTGGACCCCCGGACCCTGCCCCGGCCGGGGACCGGGACCCGCCGCCGGGCCCCCAGCCGGCCCCGGTCCGGGACCCGGTGTCGGACGTGTCGGCGGGCGGGTTGTGGGGGCGGGAACGGGGTGGCGCGGGGCTGTCCGGGTGCGGGAAGGGGCACCGGAATCGATCTGCGACACTGGTAGCACCATGCCCAAGCCCGGAGAAGTCACCCTCATCGTCCCCCGTGGCGCGCGCCCGCCGCGGCATCTCGCCGACCTCACGCCCGCCGAACGCAAGGACGCGGTCGCCCAGGCCGGCGAGAAGCCGTTCCGCGCCAAGCAGCTCGCGCAGCACTACTTCGCCCGCTACGCGCACGACCCGGCGGAGTGGACCGACATCCCCGCCGCGAGCCGTGACAAGCTGCGCGAGGCGCTGTTCCCGGACCTGATGACGGTCGTGCGGCATGTGTCCACCGACCAGGGCACCACCCGCAAGACGCTGTGGCGGCTGTTCGACGGCACCCTCGTGGAGTCGGTGCTGATGCGCTACCCGGACCGGGTGACCATGTGCATCAGCTCGCAGGCCGGCTGCGGGATGAACTGCCCGTTCTGCGCGACCGGGCAGGCGGGCCTCGACCGCAACCTGTCCGCCGCCGAGATCGTGCACCAGATCGTCGACGGCATGCGCGCCCTGCGCGACGGCGAGGTGCCCGGAGGCCCGGCGCGGCTGAGCAACATCGTCTTCATGGGCATGGGCGAGCCGCTGGTCAACTACAACCGGGTGGTGCGGGCCATCCGCGCGCTCACCGACCCCGCCCCGGACGGTCTCGGCCTCTCGCAGCGCGGCATCACCGTCTCGACCGTCGGGCTGGTGCCCGCGATCCGCCGGTTCGCCGGCGAGGGCTTCAAGTGCCGCCTCGCGATCTCCCTGCACGCCCCCGACGACGAGCTGCGCAACACGCTCGTCCCGCTGAACACGCACTACTCGGTGCGTGAGGTGCTCGACGCCGGGTGGGAGTACGTCGAGAAGTCCGGCCGCCGGCTGTCCATCGAGTACGCCCTGATCCGGGACATCAACGACCAGGCATGGCGTGGTGACCGGCTCGGCCGTCTCCTCAAGGGCAAGCCGGTGCACGTCAACCTGATCCCGCTCAACCCGACGCCCGGCTCGAAGTGGACCGCGTCGCGGCCCGAGGACGAGAAGGCGTTCGTGGCGGCGATCGCGGCGCACGGGGTGCCGGTCACCGTCCGGGACACCCGCGGCCAGGAGATCGACGGGGCCTGCGGTCAGCTCGCGGCCACCGAGCGGTAACCTTGGGCCGTCGGCACAAGCCCGTGCCGGCAGGATCACATCTTCATATTCCGACAGGGGAGCGCCACAGCGCTGAGAGTGCGGCAACCGGTCCGCAGACCCTCTGAACCTCGCCCAGGTCATTCTGGGTAGGAAGTTCGGTCATCACTCGAGCTGTTGCGCCCTGCCCGGGCACCGGCGGAACCCTCCGCGGGTGCCCGGGCAGGGCCGCGTCTCTTCCTGGTCACCCCCAGGAGGAATCCAGTGCAGTACAAGACGTTCGTCGCCGCCGCGACCGGGTTCGGCCTCGTGGCACTGGCCACGCTGTCCGCGTGCGCGTCGTCCGACACCAAGAGCTCCTCCGGCTCCGGGTCCAAGACCGTGACCCTCGTCAGCCACGACTCGTGGGCCGTCTCCAAGAGCGTCCTCAAGGACTTCGAGAAGCAGTCCGGATACACGGTCAGGGTCCTGGAGAGCGGCGACGCCGGGCAGGCCGTCAACAAGGCGATCCTGACCAAGGACAACCCGCAGGGCGACGTCCTCTTCGGTGTCGACAACACCCTGCTCTCCCGCGCCCTCGGCAACGGCCTCTTCCAGCCCTACCGGGCCAAGGGCCTCGCCTCGGTGGGCGCCGCCTACCAGCTCGATGGGGGCAGGCACCGCGTCACACCCGTCGACTACGGCGACATCTGCGTCAACTACGACAAGGCGTACTTCAGCAAGCACGGGCTGACCCCGCCGCAGTCCTTCGACGACCTCGTCAAGCCGCAGTACAAGAACCTCCTGGTCACCGAGAACGCCGCCACCTCCTCGCCCGGCCTCGGCTTCCTGCTCGCCACCGCCGCCCGGTACGGCGACGGGAACTGGAGCGGCTACTGGAAGAAGCTCAAGGCCAACGGCGTGAAGGTGGTCGACGGCTGGGACCAGGCCTACAACGAGGAGTTCTCCGGCTCGGCGGGCGGCAGGAAGGCCGAGGCGGACCGGCCGCTCGTCGTGTCGTACGCCTCGTCGCCGCCCGCCGAGGTCGTCTTCGCCGACCCGCGGCCCACGACCGCGCCGACCGGGGTGTCGTACGGCACCTGTTTCCGGCAGATCGAGTTCGCCGGGCTGCTGAGCAACGCGAAGAACACCCGGGGCGGCAAGGCGTTCATCGACTTCCTGCTCTCCAGGGAGTTCCAGCAGGACATGCCGCTCAACATGTTCGTGTACCCGGTCGTCCGGGGTGCCTCGGTGCCCGCCGAGTTCACGAAGTACGGTCCGGCCGCCAAGGCCCCCGAGACCATGGCACCCGGCACGATCGCCGCCAACCGCGATGAGTGGGTCAAGCAGTGGACGTCCCTCGTCCTGAAGTAGCCCCCCGGGCCGGCCGCGCGGACCGGCGGACGCGGCGGCCATGGGCGGCGGGCGCGACGCGGCTGGGGCTGATGGCCCTGCCCGTCGCGTTCTTCGGCGTGTTCTTCGCCTACCCCGTCGCCGCGATCGTCGCCCGCGGCCTGCGCGTCGACGGGGTCTGGCGGCTCGGCCGGATCCCGGACGTCGTCGCCGACCCCGGGATCCGGCACGTCCTGTGGTTCACGCTCTGGCAGGCCCTCGCGTCCACCGCGCTCACGCTGCTGGTCGCGCTGCCCGCCGCGTACGTCTTCGCCCGTCTGGACTTCCCGGGCAAGCAGGTGCTGCGGGCCGTGGTCACCGTGCCGTTCGTGCTGCCGACGGTCGTCGTCGGTACGGCGTTCCTCGCGCTCGTCGGCCGCGGCGGACCGCTCGACCAGCTGTGGGGCGTACGCCTGGACACCACCGTGTGGGCGATCCTGCTCGCCCACGTCTTCTTCAACTACGCCGTGATCGTGCGCACCGTGGGCGGACTCTGGGCGCAGCTCGACCCTCGGCAGGAGGAGGCGGCGCGGATGCTCGGCGCCTCACCGTTCACCGCGTGGCGCAGGGTCACGCTGCCCGCGCTCGCCCCGGCGGTGGCCGCCGCCGCGCTGATCGTCTTCCTGTTCACCTTCACCTCCTTCGGCGTCGTCCAGATCCTCGGCGGGCCCACGTTCTCGACCCTGGAGGTCGAGATCTACCGGCAGACCTCCGAGATCTTCGACCTGTCCACGGCCGCCGTCCTCACCCTCGTCCAGTTCGCGGCGGTCGGCGCGATCCTCGCCGTGCACGCGTGGACGGTGCGGCGGCGGGAGAGCGCGCTCAGGCTGGTGGACGCGTCGGTCACCGCGCGCAGGCCGCGCGGCGCCGGGCAGCGGGCGCTGCTCGGCGGGGTCCTCGTCACCGTCGCCGTCCTGCTGGTGCTGCCGCTCGCCGTGCTGGTGCAGCGGTCCCTGGGCGCACCGGGCCTGGGCTACTACCGGGCGCTCACCCGTGACGACGGCGGGACCTTCCTGGTCGCGCCGATCACGGCGATCGGCACGTCGTTGCAGTACGCCCTCGCCGCCACCGGCATCGCCGTACTGGTCGGCGGCCTGGCCGCGGCGGCCCTCGCCCGGCGCGACGCCGGACGGCTGGTGCGCGGGTTCGACGCGCTGCTGATGCTGCCCCTCGGCGTCTCCGCGGTCACCGTCGGTTTCGGTTTCCTCATCGCGCTCGACGAGCCGCCGCTGGATCTGCGTTCCTCGTGGATCCTGGTGCCGCTCGCGCAGGCGCTGGTGGGGGTGCCGTTCGTGGTGCGGACCATGCTGCCGGTGCTGCGCGCGGTGGACACCCGGCTGCGGGAGGCGGCGGCGGTGCTCGGCGCGTCGCCGTGGCGGGTGTGGCGGGAGGTCGATCTGCCGCTGGTGCGGCGGGCGCTGCTGGTCGCGGCCGGCTTCGCGTTCGCCGTGTCGCTGGGCGAGTTCGGCGCGACGGTGTTCATCGCGCGGCCCGACCGGCCGACTCTCCCGGTGGCCGTGGCCCGGCTGATCGGACGGCCCGGTGATCTCAACTACGGCCAGGCCATGGCCCTCTCGACGATTCTGATGGTGGTGTGCGCGGTGGCGCTGCTGGTGCTGGAGCGGCTGCGGACGGACCGGACGGGGGAGTTCTGATGCTGCTGGGTCTGGAAGGTGCGACCGTACGGTTCGGCGGGCGGCCGGTGCTGGACGCCGTGGACCTGTCGGTCGCCGAGCACCAGGTGGTGTGCGTGCTCGGGCCCAGCGGCAGCGGCAAGTCCACGCTGCTGCGGGCGGTGGCCGGGCTTCAGCCGCTGGATGCCGGGCGGGTGCTGCTCGACGGACGCGACCAGTCGGGTGTGCCCGCGCACCGGCGCGGGGTCGGGCTGATGTTCCAGGACCACCAGCTGTTCCCGCAGCGCGACGTGGGCGGCAACGTGGCGTTCGGGCTGCGGATGCACCGCGCCGCGCGCGGCGAACAGCGCGAGCGGGTCGCGGAGTTGCTGGACATGGTGGGGTTGCCCGGCGCCGCCCGGCGGGCCGTGGCCGCGCTGTCCGGCGGTGAGCAGCAGCGGGTCGCGCTGGCCCGCGCCCTCGCGCCCCGGCCCCGGCTGCTGATGCTGGACGAGCCGCTGGGCCAGCTCGACCGCTCGCTCAGGGACCGGCTGGTCGTGGAACTGCGGGAACTGTTCGGCCGGTTGGGCACCACCGTGCTGGCGGTGACGCACGATCAGGGTGAGGCGTTCGCGCTCGCCGACCGGGTCGTGGTGATGCGGGACGGACGGATCGCCCAGTCCGGTACGCCCCTGGAGGTGTGGCAGCACCCGGCGGACGAGTTCGTGGCCCGCTTCCTGGGCTTCGACAACGTGGTGACGGCGACCGTCGCCGGTACGATCGCCCTCACGCCGTGGGGGAAGGTCCCGGTGCCCGAGGACGCTCTACAGGGCACCCGCACCCTGCTGGTGCGGCCCGCGGGGGTACGGCTGCTGCCGGCCGGCGAGGGCCTGCGCTGCACGGTGACCGCCCGCACCTTCAAGGGCACCCATGTCGCGGTCCGGCTGCGTCCCGGGGACGGCGGCCCGCCGCTGGAGGCGGCCTGCGCGCTGCGGGAGGCACCGGAGCCCGGCGCCGCGGTGGGTGTGGAGTTCGACGCGGCCGAGGTAGCCGTGCTCGGCTGACCCCGTCACGCCGGCCCCGACGCGCGTGCGGCCCGCCCCCACCGGGGACGGGCCGCACACGACGCGTACCGCGGCGGATCAGCTGCCGCTGTCCGCGGAGCCGCCGGTGCCGCGACGGCGCAGGCCGAGGAACACGGCGCCGCCGCCGACGACGACCAGGGCGGCCGCGATGCCGGCGATCAGACCGGTGTTGGAGTTCGCACCGGTCTCGGCGAGGTTGGAGTCGCCGACCGCCGGGGAGGGCGCGTTGTCCACGGTGCCCGCGGGCGCGGTGCTCGAGCTGCCGGAGGCGGACGGCGCCGGGGTGCCGGAGGCGGCCGGGGCCGAGGCGGAGTCCGACGGCGACGGGGAGTCGTCCGACGGAGCCGGGGTCGGGGTCGGGGTGTCCTCGGCCGCGCAGGCCTTGGACGGGGTGGTCAGGTTCGGCGAGATGTCCTTGTCGACGATGCTGCCGGCCTTGACGTGGACGCGGTAGACGGCGTTGGGCTGCCAGTCCTCCTCGAAGGTGACGGTGACACCCTCACGGGTGCCCTTGACCTCCGTGGGCTTGCCGACCTGCCGGGCGTCGGCGCCGTTGTTCTCCAGGAACACGGTGACGACGGCGGGGGTGCCGGAGCCGTCCTTGTCGGTGACGGTGATGACACCCTGGGAGCCGTTGCAGGTGGCTTCGGCGGAGAACTCGCTGATGTCGCAGGCGAGCGCGCTTCCGGCGGCGCTGAGCGCGAGCGCGGCCGAACCGGCGGCGACACCGAGGACGCGCACGGAGCGTGCGGTGCGGCGGGATATGGGGAAGATGGCCACTGTGCCCTTCACGGGATGCGCAATTGCGGGGGGTTGAGGGGGCGGCGGCATCGACACCTCTACGTCCGGGATCCGTTCGGTACCGGACGGCACTGAGGTTCCACCACCCCCAGGTGACTCACAGGTCTATAAGCGCGCCGTAAGAACTGTCAATGCGTAAGCTCACAACGGGCGTTGGATTTACCTTCTCATTGCCCGCCGAGACGTTTCAACGCCTCCGCCGCGTCCTCGATCCGGTCGACCAGGGCGATCCTGGACTCCATGCCCCGCCCGCGGGCCAGGGCCTGCAACAACGGCCAGGCGGGCAGCCGTTCGGTCCAGTGCGCGCGGTCCACGAGCACCATCGGGGTGGGCTCGCCGCGTGACCCGTAGTAGTTCGGCGTCGCGTTGTCGAAGATCTCCTGGACGGTTCCGGCGGCGCCCGGCAGGAACACCACTCCGGCGTCGGAGCGGGCCAGCAGGCCGTCCTCGCGGGTGGCGTTGGCGAAGTACTTGGCGATGTGCGCGGCGAACGCGTTCGGCGGCTCGTGGCCGTAGAACCAGGTCGGGATGCCGACGGAGGGGCCGCCGTCCGGCCACCGCTCGCGCACCTCGAACGCGGCGCCCGCCCAGTCGCTCACCGACGGGGTGAACCCGGGCGCGGCGGCCAGCAGCGGGAGGGCCTTGTCGAGCGCGTCGTCGTCGAACGGGGCCAGATAGGCACCGAGGTTGGCCGCCTCCATGGCGCCGGGGCCGCCGCCGGTGGCCACCGTGAGCCCGGCGCGGGCCAGTTCACGCCCGAGGCGGGCGGCACCGGCGTACTCGTCCGTCCCGCGCGCCATCGCGTGGCCGCCCATCACGCCCACCACCCGTGCGCCGGTGAGGAGTTCGTCGAGCGCGTCGGAGACGGCGTCGTCATGGACGGCGCGCAGCATCGACGCGAAGACGTCGCCGTCGGCCTTCGTCCGCTGGAACCAGGCGTACGCGCGGGCGTCCGGCGTCGCGTCGTAACCCCCCTTGCGCAGCGCGTCGAACAGCTCCTCCGGGGTGTAGACGAACCCGCGGTAGGGGTCGAAGGGCAGTCCGGGCACCGGCGGGAACACCAGGGCCCCGGCGGCCCGCACACGGGCGGCCGCACCGGGGTCCATGGGGCAGCCGAGGAAGACGGCGCCCTCGGTGTCGAGGGAGAGCAACGCGTTCGTGCGGCCGGTGAGATCGACGGCCTGGACGCGGTACCGGGAGAGGGTGCCCCGGGCGGCGACGACCTCGTCGAACTCGTCGAGGGACTCTATCTCGCGGTCGTGGGCGCGGCGGCGGGGCCGGGCGGGTATCGGAGGCACCCGCCCACTCTAGGTGTCCCGGCGGGCGGGGAAGGGGAGTTCAGCCCTGCACCGCCGCCGGGTCCATCCACACGATCTCCCAGGTGTGGCCGTCGAGGTCGTCGAAGGAACGGCCGTACATGAAGCCCTCGTCCGTCGGCTCGCCCGTGGCCCTGCCGCCCGCCGCGATCGCCTTGCCGACCAGCTCGTCGACCTTCTCCCGGCTCTCCGCGCTGAGGCAGAGCAGCACCTCGCTGGTCCGGGTGGGGTCGGCGATCTCCTTCCGCGTGAAGTCGGCGTAGCGCCGCTTGCCCAGCAGCATCGCGATGATGGTGTCGCTGATCACGACACAGGCGCAGTCGTCGGTGGTGAACTGCGGGTTGATCGTGTAGCCGAGCTCGGTGAAGAACTTCTTCGAGGCGTCGACGTCGTCGACGGCCAGGTTCACGAAGATCATCTGCTGGTACATGGGGCTCTCCCGTCCGGGGGTGTGCGGTTCCGCCGTGCCGGCGTCCGGCGTCGTTCGATGGGTGGACCCCGGACCGCCGCGGAACTCATCGGCGGTCCGGGACCTTTTCCCCGGCGGCCGCCGTCACCGCGTCAGCGGGAGCGCCGCGAGCGCCGCCACGAGCGCGGTGAGCGGACCGAACAGGGCGAGCAGCGCACCCGCGCGCAGGGCCGCCGCGCCGCGCAGCAGGGTCACCGGGGCTCCCAGGCGCAGCAGGGCCGCCATGCTGTCCGCGCGGGCCAGCCTGGCCTCCACCGCGGCGGTGAGCAGCGTCGCGACCGCGCAGCCGCTGACGACCAGCGCACCCAGCAGGGTCAGCGGTCCGAAGGAGGAGCCGCCCGTGCCGGACAGGACGCTCATCGCGTACCCGCCCGCGGCCACCGCGCACACCACGCCCAGCGGACGGCCGATGCGGTGCGCCTCCGCCATCAGCACGCGTCCGCCGAGCAGCCGCAGGGCGCCGGGGCGCAGGACCTGGAGCAGCCGGCCGGACAGATAGGTCAGGCCGGGACCGGCGAGGGCCAGGCCGAGCACGGTCAGCACCCAGCCGACGAGCACCGTGACCGGTCCGCCCGCGAGTCCGCCGGGCATGCTCACGCCGCCCTGGCCGGACTGCGCGGCGGCCCGGCCCGCGTAAGCCTCCACGGCCAGACCGGCCGCGGTGACGGCGATGCCCCAGGGCAGCTCACGGGGCACCTCGTAGGGGTGCGCGGGTGCGGGCGGGGCGGGCAGGACACCGGTCCAGGCGAGGGGGGCGGGGAAGGACGCGGCCGGGGGCGTGCGGAGGGCGGTGCCGCCGCGCCTCGGGTGCCCGTTCGCCGGGTCCGCCGTGCCTGCGGTGCCCGCCGTGTCTGTGGTACCGGGTGTGTCCGTCAGGGAGCCGGTCGCGGCCGGTGGCAGAGGCGGGGCCCCGGTCGGGGTGCCGCCGTCGGCCGCGCCCCGGGCCGTACCCCGGTCGCCCGCGGCACCGCGGCCCGGCGTACCGTCCACCGGTGCGCCCCGGCGCCGTTCGCGGGGCCGCAGGACCAGCGCCACCGCCAGCGACGCCGTCACCGGTGGCAGCGCGAGGAGGGTCACCGCGCCCGGCACCGGCAGCGCCAGGCCCGTCGCGAGGAAGCCGGCCGTCGCCGCGCCGGTGAAGGGCCGCCCGGTGAGATCACCGCGCAGTTGCAGGAAGCAGAGCAGGGCGGCAGCCGAGCCCAGGGCGCCCGAGAGGGCGGTCGTGGTCGCCGAGACCGCCATCAGCCGCCCGGGACCCAGGCCGATCGCGGACAGCCCGGGGCGTGGCCGGGTGCCGGGGTCGGTGCGGGCCACCGCGACCGCGAGGTACACCGTGGCGGCCAGCGGCACCCCGCACCAGGCGAGCCGCAGCGCGGACGCGGCGGTCGCCTGCGGATGGCCCAGCGCGTCGCCGAGCACGCACAGCAGCAGGAAGGCGGTGCCCGCCGACGCCGCCGTCACCAGCAGCCGGCGCAGCTGTACGGCGGGCCGCGCGCAGCGGCTCAGACGGAGAGCGAGCACGCGGCCCGGCCCTCCTCCGGCTCGGCGACCGGCGGCAGATGCACGGTCGTCACGCGCCGCCCGTCCAGCAGCGGCACCGTACGGTCGGCGAGCGCCGCGGTCTCCGCGTCGTGGGTGGCGAGGACGACGGTGATGCCGTGCGAGCGGGCCGCCGTGGTGAGCGTGCGCAGCACGTGCCCGCGGTCCGCGCGGTGCAGCGGTGCCGTCGGCTCGTCGGCGAACAGCACCGTGGGGGAGGGGGCGAGGGCGCGGGCGATGGCGATGCGCTGGCGCTCGGCCTGCCGCAGCTCGCCGGGGTGCCTGCGGGCGGTGGCACCGACGTCGAGGCGGTCCAGCCACTCCTGCGCGGCCGCCCTGGCACGGCGTCGCCCGGTGCCGCGCAGCATGAGCGGCAGCGCGGTGTTCTCCCAGACGGTCAGCTCGGGCACCAGCACCGGCACGGGGTCGATCCAGCCGAAGCGGTCGCGGCGCAGCCGTTCGCGGGCGAACGGGCCCAGGGTGTGGATCGGGCTGCTGTTGAACCAGACCTCGCCCTGCTGGGCCCGCGCGAGCCCCGACAGACAGCGCAGCAGCGTGGTCTTGCCGCTGCCGCGCGGGCCGCCCACGGCGAGGATCTCGCCCTCGCGGACGCTCAGCGAGACCCCGCTGAGCGCGGGCGAGCCGTCGGGATGGGTGAAGTGCAGGGACCGTGCCCAGAGCACGTCGTTGTCCGGCGGGGCCACCATGGCGTACACCTCGGTTCAGATCAGGAATGCCGTGCGCGGAATGCGGAGTCCCCCGTACGGGGGAACGAAGGCAGGGCCGATCGGTCACTGGCACGCTAGGCAGGCGGTGGCGCCGCGCCGGACAGCACGCGGCCCCGGGCCGCCGTTTCTCACTCGAACGGACGGCACCGGGGCACGGGTTGACCAGCGGCCGGCCGATCACGGGGATCGGCCGGGCGGTGATCACCGGGTGGGCGGGCCGGTGATCACGGGGTGGGCGGGCCGGGTGGCCGCCGGGCTCAGAGCTTCGTCCAGGCCTCCGACAGCGAGGCGCGCAGGATCTGCTCGATCTCGTCGAAGGTCTGCTGATCCGAGATCAGCGGCGGGGCGAGCTGGACGACCGGGTCGCCGCGGTCGTCGGCACGGCAGTACAGGCCGTTGTCGAAGAGGGCCTTGGAGAGGAAGCCGTACAGCACGCGCTCCGTCTCCTCGTCGTCGAACGACTCCTTGGTGTGCTTGTCCTTGACGAGTTCGATGCCGTAGAAGAAGCCGTTGCCGCGGACGTCGCCGACGATCGGCAGGTCGTGCAGCTTCCGCAGGGTGGAGAGGAACGCGCCCTCGTTGTCCAGGACGTGCTGGTTGAGGTTCTCGCGCTCGAACAGGTCGAGGTTGGCGAGGCCCACCGCCGCCGACACGGGGTGGCCGCCGAAGGTGTAGCCGTGCAGGAAGGTGTTGTCGCCCTGGTAGAACGGCTCGGCGAGCCGGTCGGAGACGATGCACGCGCCGATCGGGGAGTAGCCCGAGGTCATGCCCTTGGCGCAGGTGATCATGTCGGGTACGTAGTCGAACTTGTCGCAGGCGAACATCGTGCCGAGGCGGCCGAAGGCGCAGATGACCTCGTCCGACACGAGCAGCACGTCGTACTGGTCGCAGATCTCGCGGACCCGCCGGAAGTAGCCGGGCGGTGGCGGGAAGCAGCCGCCGGCGTTCTGTACGGGCTCCAGGAAGACCGCGGCGACGGTCTCCGGGCCCTCGAAGAGGATCTGCTGCTCGATCTGGTCGGCGGCCCAGCGGCCGAACGCCTCGGGGTCGTCGCCGTGGATCGGGGCGCGGTAGATGTTGGTGTTGGGGACCTTGTGCGCGCCCGGCACCAGCGGCTCGAAGGGGGCCTTCAGGGCCGGCAGGCCGGTGATGGACAGGGCGCCCTGCGGGGTGCCGTGGTAGGCGACCGCGCGCGATATGACCTTGTACTTGGTGGGCTTGCCGGTCAGCTTGAAGTACTGCTTGGCGAGCTTCCAGGCGGTCTCGACGGCCTCGCCGCCGCCCGTGGTGAAGAAGACCTTGTTCAGATCGCCCGGCGCGTGGTGCGCGAGCCGCTCGGCCAGCTCCACGGCCTTCGGGTGGGCGTAGGACCACACCGGGAAGAACGCCAGCTCCTGCGCCTGCTTGAAGGCCGTCTCGGCGAGTTCGGTGCGGCCGTGACCGGCCTGGACCACGAACAGACCCGCGAGACCGTCCAGGTAGCGCTTGCCCTTGTCGTCGTAGATGTAGGTGCCCTCGCCGCGCACGATGGTCGGCACGGGGGCGTTCTCGTACGAGGACATGCGGGTGAAGTGCATCCACAGGTGGTCGTACGCGGTTCGGCTGAGGTCCTTCGAGGTCACGGTTATCGGGTTCCCCACATGTAGGTCTGCTTCTTGAGCTTGAGGTAGACGAAGCTCTCGGTGGAGCGCACGCCGGGCAGTGCCCTGATGCGTTTGCTGATGACTTCCAGGAGGTGGTCGTCGTCCTCGCAGACGATCTCGGCGAGGACGTCGAACGAGCCCGCGGTCATCACCACGTACTCGACTTCCGGCATGGCGCTCAGCGCGTCGGCCACGGGTTCGAGGTCGCCGTCGGCTCTGATGCCGACCATCGCCTGGCGGCGGAAGCCCACGGTGAGCGGGTCCGTCACGGCGACGATCTGCATCACGCCCTGGTCGAGCAGCTTCTGGACGCGCTGGCGCACGGCCGCCTCCGACAGGCCCACGGCCTTGCCGATCGCGGCGTACGGCCGGCGGCCGTCCTCCTGCAACTGCTCGATGATGGCGAGGGAGACGGCATCCAGATGCGGGGTGCCGTTCCCGGACTCGCGGGAGCCCCTCGGTTCTGCGCTTCGACTGGCCACGGGCTCACTGTGCACGACCCCTCGTCGGTTTCGCAAGGCTGTAGCGATGAAATTCGTTGTTTACGCACCCGAGACATGCGAAATCCGCAGCATTACTCCGATCGGGGGTGTTGAAAACGTGGGCCCGCCGATTAGTGTGGGTGTCCCGGCGACCGGACGGTCACGCCTGTCCGGACCGGTCGGGACCCGCACGACACCCCACCCACCCAGCACAGTTGGAACCCCGACAGGAGGCCGGCAGTGAGCACCGAGCTGCGTCGTTTGCGCAACTACATCGGCGGTGAGTTCCGGGACGCCGCCGACGGACGGACCACCGAGGTGGTCAACCCCGCGACCGGCGAGGCGTACGCGACCGCTCCGCTGTCCGGACCCGCGGACGTGGACGCCGCCATGGCGGCCGCCGCCGCGGCCTTCCCGGGCTGGCGCGACACCACCCCGGCCGCGCGCCAGCGGGCCCTGCTGAAGATCGCCGACGCGTTCGAGGAGCGGGCGGAGGAACTCATCGCCGCCGAGGTGGAGAACACCGGCAAGCCCGTCGGGCTCACCCGCGACGAGGAGATCCCGCCGATGGTGGACCAGATCCGCTTCTTCGCGGGCGCGGCGCGGATGCTGGAGGGCCGCTCGGCCGGCGAGTACATGGACGGGCTGACCTCGATCGTCCGCCGCGAGCCGGTCGGCGTCTGCGCGCAGGTCGCGCCGTGGAACTACCCGATGATGATGGCCGTGTGGAAGTTCGCCCCGGCGATCGCCGCCGGCAACACGGTCGTCCTCAAGCCCTCGGACACCACCCCCGCCTCCACCGTCCTGATCGCCGACATCCTCGGCTCGATCCTGCCCGAGGGCGTCTTCAACGTCGTCTGCGGCGACCGCGACACCGGCCGGCTGATGGTCGAGCACCCCACTCCGGCGATGGCCTCCATCACCGGCTCGGTGCGCGCCGGCATGTCCGTCGCCGGTTCCGCGGCCAAGGACGTCAAGCGCGTCCACCTGGAGCTGGGCGGCAAGGCGCCGGTCGTGGTCTTCGAGGACACCGACATCCCCAAGGCCGTCGAGGGCATCTCCGTCGCGGGCTACTTCAACGCCGGCCAGGACTGCACGGCGGCCACCCGCGTCCTGGTCCAGGAGTCCGTCCACGACGAGTTCGTCGCGGCGCTCGCGAAGGCGGCGGCCGAGACGAAGACCGGTCTGCCGGACGACGAGGACGTGCTCTACGGGCCCCTCAACAACCCGGACCAGCTGGCGCAGGTCGCCGGCTTCATCGAGCGCCTCCCCGCCCACGCCAAGGTCGAGACCGGCGGCCATCAGGTCGGCGAGAAGGGCTACTTCTACGCCCCGACCGTCGTCTCCGGGCTCCGACAGGACGACGAGATCGTCCAGAAGGAGGTCTTCGGCCCGGTCATCACCGTCCAGTCCTTCACCGACGAGGACCAGGCCGTCGAGTGGGCCAACGGCGTCGAGTACGCCCTCGCCTCGTCCGTCTGGACCAAGGACCACGGCCGCGCCATGCGCATGTCCAAGAAGCTCGACTTCGGCTGCGTGTGGATCAACACCCACATCCCGCTGGTCGCGGAGATGCCCCACGGCGGCTTCAAGAGGTCCGGCTACGGCAAGGACCTCTCGGCGTACGGCTTCGAGGACTACACGCGCATCAAGCACGTGATGACGTCCCTCGACGGCTGACCACCGGGGACCGGCCGCCGGGGCAGAACCGGACGGTCGCGGGCAAAAGAAAAGGGAAAGGGGCGTTCCCGCTCCTCTCCACTCTTAACCTATAGCGCACGGGGGGCCTTGCCGCAAGGCCCCCCGCCTGGCGCACAATCTCTCCTTGCCGCCGGAAGTCAGCGAAAAGGAGAGATACGCGTCGTGCGTGAACTTTTGTCAGGGTATGAGGCGTATGAGGGTGCCGCCGCCGGCGCGTTCGACCTGCCCGAGCGGCTGGCCGCCAAGGCCGGCCCCGCGCTGATCGCCGACGACGAACGGCACTTCGCCGCCGTCGCCCGGTGCCTCGCGGAGTCGGTCGCCGAGGTGTCCGCCCGGCTCGACGCCGAGCGGCGGGCCCCCGGCGGGACGGGGCGGCAGGCGATGGACCGGGACGCCGAGATCCACCGGCTGACCGCCCGGCTGCGCCTGCTGCGCCGCTTCGGGCTCGACCTGTGCCTGGGGCGGATGGTCGGCGAGGACGGCGGCGAGACCCTCTACATCGGGCGGACCGGCCTCACCGACAGCACCGGCCGCCGCCTGCTGATCGACTGGCGTTCCCCGGCGGCCGAGCCGTTCTTCGGGGCCACCCACGCCGATCCGATGGGCCTGGCGAGCCGGCGCCGCTACCGCTGGACCCGCGGCCGGGTCGGCGACTACTGGGACGAGGTGTTCCGTCCGGACCGGCTGACGGACGGCGCCGCGCTCGACGACCAGTCCGCGTTCATCGCGAGCCTCGGCGCGGACCGCTCGCCCCGGATGCGGGACGTGCTCGGCACCATCCAGGCCGACCAGGACGCCGTCATCCGCGCCGGGTCGCGCGGCACGCTCGTCGTGGACGGCGGCCCCGGCACCGGCAAGACGGTCGTCGCCCTGCACCGCTCCGCCTACCTGCTGTACTCCGACCCGCGCCTCGGCCACCGCAGGGGCGGTGTGCTGTTCGTGGGCCCGCACCAGCCCTACCTCGGGTACGTCTCCGACGTGCTGCCCAGCCTGGGGGAGGAAGGCGTGCAGATCTGCACTCTGCGCGACCTGGTCGCGGAGGGCGCCTCGGCGGGCGTCGAGACCGACCCGGAGGCCGCCCGGCTGAAGTCGTCCGCCGAGCTGGTACGGGCGATCGAGAAGGCCGTCCGTTTCTACGAGGAGCCGCCCACCGAGACGCTCACCGTCCCCACCCCCTGGGGCGACATCCGGGTGGACGCGGCCCACTGGGCCACCGCCTTCGCGGCGGCCGAGCCCGGCACCCCGCACAACGAGGCCCGTGAGCACGTCTGGCAGGAACTCCTCACCGTGCTGACCGACACCTACGGGGACCACGCCCCGCCGGGTGAACTGCGCGAGGCGCTGCGCCGCGACCGGGACCTGCGTACGGCCCTGGGACGGGCGTGGCCGCTGCTGGAGGCGGCCGACGTCGTCGGCGACCTGTGGTCGGTGCCCGCCTATCTGCGGCTGTGCGCCCCCTGGCTCACCCCCGACGAGGTACGGCACCTCCAGCGCGCCGACGCCCAGGCCTGGACGGTCTGCGACCTGCCGCTGCTGGACGCCGCACGTCAGCGGCTCGGCGACCCGGAGAGCGCGCTGCGCGAGCGCCGCCGGGCCGCCGCCCTGGCCGCCGAGCACGCCCGGATGTCCCACGTCGTCGACGCCCTGCTGGACGCCGACGACGACGGCGAGGGAGTGATCACGATGCTGCGCGGCCACGACGTGCGCGACGCCCTCGACGGCCACGACATGCCGTCCGTCGCCGAACCCGACCTGCTCGCGGGCCCGTTCGCGCACGTCGTCGTGGACGAGGCGCAGGAACTCACCGACGCGCAGTGGCAGATGCTGCTGCTGCGCTGCCCGTCCCGCAGCTTCACCGTCGTCGGCGACCGCGCCCAGGCCCGGCACGGGTTCACGGAACCGTGGCGGGACCGGCTGGAACGGGTGGGCCTCGACCGGATCACCCTGGCCTCGCTGAGCGTCAACTACCGTACGCCGCAGGAGATCATGGCGGAGGCCGAGCCGGTGATCCGGGCGGTGCTGCCGGACGCCAACGTGCCGGTCTCCGTCCGCAGCGGCGGCGTGCCCGTCCGGTACGGGTCCGCCGCCGGCCTCGACGAGATCGTCGGGACCTGGCTCGCCGTCCGGGCCGAGGGGACCGCCTGCGTCATCGGCGCCCCGGGCTTTTGGCCGCGGTCCTCCCGGGTGCGTTCCCTGACACCGGAGCTGGCCAAGGGACTCGAGTTCGACCTGGTCGTCCTCGTCGATCCGGAAGGCTTCGGCGACGGCATCGAGGGCGCGGTCGACCGCTACGTCGCGATGACCAGGGCGACCCGTCAACTCGTCGTGCTCACCACCTCCTGACCGTCACGGACCCCGCTTCTCGAACGTGTTCGTTTACGGTGCACGCTCCTGCCGTGAGTGGCACGGCCGCCCCGCCGGCGGAGCGGCCTGCGCGCCCGCCGCTGCCGCACAGCCTCCGGCCGGGGCGGGAGCCGGGGCTCTGCATGTTTCCGGAAAGCCCCACTTTCATCCAGTTCGTTCTTGACCTCGCGGGTGAGGCGGCGCACACTGAATCGTACGCTTACGGCGTAAACATACGGCTCTGCGCTTCCCGTCTGGAGGCGGAAGAACGATGGACCGCACCGGCACCACCACCCCCCGCTCCGCCACCCCGCCCTGCCTGGACCTCAACGGGTCCGCACCGCGGACCCCGCCCCGTCTCACCGTCGTCGTGCCGACCCGCAACGAGCGGGAGGCCGTTCCCCTGCTGCTGAGGGAGCTGGGCCCCGCCTTCGCGGACCTCGGCGCGGAACTGCTCTTCGTCGACGACAGTGACGACGGCACCCCCGACGTCGCCGCGCGGCACGCGGCGGCATGCCCTGAGCCGGTGCGTCTGCTGCACCGCGCGCCCGGGGACCGGGCCGGTGGACTGGCGGGCGCCGTGCTCGCCGGGGCACGCCGGGCGCGCGGCGACTGGGTGCTGGTCATGGATGCCGACCTCCAGCACCCGCCCCAGGCCGCCGCGGCCGTCGCCCGGACCGCTCTCGGGCACGACGCCGACATCGTCCTCGGAACCCGGCACGCCGGGTCCGGCTCCAGCGGCGGACTCGGCGGCGCCGGACGGGCCGTGGTCTCCTCGGGCAGCGCCGTCCTGGCGAAGACGTTCTTCCCCCGCCGCCTGGCCGGGATCAGTGATCCGATGAGCGGGCTCTTCGCGTTCCGCAAAGACGCCGTCGACCTGGACCGGCTCGACCCGGCCGGCTTCAAGGTGCTGCTGGAGATTCTCGTGCGCACTCCCGGCGCACGCGTCGCCGAGGTCGCCTACACCTTCGCCCCACGCGCCGCGGGCCGCTCCAAGGCGTCCCTGCGCGAGGGGATCACCTACCTGCGTCATCTGGCGCGGCTGCGCCGCTCGTGCCGTCGCCGCACCGGACCCCGGGCCCGGGAATTCGGCCGGCTGCTCGCCTTCGGGGCCGTCGGGCTGACCGGGATCGCCGTCAACACCGCCGCCCTGTGGCTGCTGTTCCACGTGCTCGGCCTGCCGCCCCTGCTCGGCGCGGCGCTGGCCACCCAGGTTTCCACGGCCTGGAACTTCGCCCTCGTCGAGGGCCTCGTCTACCGGGGCGCCGGCAACGGCACGCGCTCCGGCAGGGGGGTCCGCTTCTTCGCCCTCAACAACCTCCTGCTGCTCGGCAGACTCCCCTTCCTGGCGCTGCTGATCGACTGGGGCGCCGGAGTCCTCACCGCGAACATCCTCACCCTCGTCGTCCTGTTCCTGCTGCGCTTCCTGTTCAGCGACCGGATCATCTACGGCGCCGACCAGGAGGGTTCCGGCGCACGGCGCGACCCGGTGCGCACGCTCGTGGACCCCGAGGCCCTCGCGCCCGCCCCGACGCCCGCCGGGACCGCCCCCCGGACACCCGCGCCGGCAGCCGAGCCCGCGCCTGCCGCTCGGCACGGCCGCCCCCGCCGTCCCCACCGCCGCACCCGCTACCTGGCCTACCGCTACGACATCGCCGGCCAGCTCAGCATCGGCTCCCAGATACCGCTGCCCGAACTGGAGTTCTTCCGCGCCCAGTGGCTCCCTCCGGACAGCTGCGACATCGTCGTACGGGCCGGCGACATCGGCAGTCGCAGACCGCACCACCGCGCCGCGATGACCGAACTCGCCCGCCCCGCCGACGAACGCCCCACCAGCCTGCGCTACGAGGAGCAACTCGGCCGCCTCGGAGCCAACTTCAGTATCGATCTGGGCGACCCGATCACCGTCGAGGTCAGCCCTCTGCTGGCCCGCTCGCCGCACGTCGTCTACACCAACATCATCGAGGCGCTGCTGCGCTTCGCCCTGGTGCCGCGCGGCTGGATGCTGCTGCACTCGGCGTGCCTCGACCTCGACGGCACCGGCGTGATGCTGTCCGCCCTGACCGACACCGGCAAGACCGCCACCGTCCTGAGGCTGCTGCGCGAGCACGGCGGCTGCTTCCTCTCCGACGACATGACCCTCGTCGACGCCGCCGGGCACGCCCTGTGCTTCCCCAAGCCGCTCACCATCAGCGCCCACACCCTGCGCGCCGTCCACGCCGACGACCTCACCGGCCACGAGTGGACCCGTCTGCGGTGGCAGAGCCGGCTGCACTCCAAGGGCGGCCGCTCGTTCGCGCTGACCCTCGCCCGCCTCAACCTCCCCATCATGGCCGTCAACGCCCTCACCCAGATCCTCGTGCCGCCACCCAAGTACGCCGTGGACCGGCTCGTGCCGTGCGCCATCGGCACCGCGACGGTCGTACGGGACCTGTTCGTCATCGAACGCGGCATGCCACGGCTCGCCGGCCTCCCGCACGACGAGGCGCTGCGGCGGCTGCTGGCCAACACCGAGGACGCGTACGGCTTCCCGCCCTTCCGCCAGCTGGCGCCCGCGCTCACCGTCGCCGGACTCGACCACGCCGATCTCCGCCTGAGGGAAAGGGAGATCCTGCGCGGATTCCTCTCCGGCGTCAGGGTCCGGACGCTGGCCTCCGACTGCTTCGGCTGGGCCGACGAGATCCCCCGCCTGCTGGCCCGGGAACACGTGCCGAGCGCGCCCACCGGCCATGTGAACGGCGAGCAGTGGCCGCACTGGGACTGGCGGTTCGAGGCCCCCGTCGCCCTGCCTGCTCCCATCCGCGCGCTGCCCTCCGGAGGCCCTTCGTGATCAGGCAGGTCAGGGCACGGCTCACCGGCACCGCCCTCCAGGTGCCCGGCCTGAGCACGCTCACCGGAAACCGGCCCGCCACGCAGGACACCCGTCCTCCGGCCGGCGCCCACGCCCCGCCCACCGGGCCGCACCCCGGCACCTCCCCCCGCCGTCACCGGCGCACCGCCCTCACCGGCCGCCTCGCCACCCGGCTCACCCCCCGCTCCGCCTCCGCGGCGGCCCTCACCGCGATCCTCGCCCTTGCCGCCCTGCTGCGCTTCTGGGACTTGAACGCCACCGGCTTCAACAGCGACGAGGCCGTCTACACCGGAACCGCCGCGTCCCTCGCCGGAGATCCCACGCTCCAGCAGTTCTTCCCGGTCTTCCGCGCCCACCCCCTGCTGCTGGCCACCTTCCTGTCCGGACTTCTGGGCCACGGTGTCGACGACCAGTCGGCCCGCGCCGTGACGGCGGCGATCGGGGTCGTGTGCGTCGCCCTCACCTACGCGCTGGCCGGGCGGCTGTACGGTCGGGCGACCGCCTCGGTCGCGGCGCTGCTGCTCGCCGTCATGCCCTACCACGTCGTCGTCAGCCGCCAGGTGCTCCTCGACGGGCTGCTGACGCTGTGCGCCACCGGTGCGCTGTACTGCGTGGTCCGCTACACCGAGAGCGAGCGGGCCGAGTGGCTGATCGCCGCGGGGGCCGCGCTGGGCGCCACCGTCCTCGCCAAGGAGACCGGCGCGATCTTCCTCGGGTCGCTGTACGGCTTCTTCGCGCTGACCCGGGGCGTACCGGTGCGACCCCGCCATCTGCTGGGCGGCCTGACGGCCATGGCCGCCGTGTACCTCGCCTTCCCCCTCGCGACCACGCTGGCGGGCCATCACGCCACCGGTCAGAACTATCTGCTCTGGCAGCTCTTCCGCCGTGCCAACCACTCCCTCTGGTTCTACGCGACCACCCTTCCCGTGGTGATCGGCTGGGGCGTGCTCGCCGCCGGGGTGGCCGGTCTGGTGTGGCTGCGGCACCGCGCCACCTGGCGCGAGCCGCTGCTGCTGTGGTGGATCGCCGTACCGCTGCTGTTCTTCACCGCCTGGCCCGTGAAGGGCTACCCCTATCTCCTGCCGCTGGCCCCGCCGCTCGCCGTCCTCGCCGGACGCACCGTCGCCGCCGTCGCCGGGCTCCGCCTGCCCGTGCCCCGACTGGCCCCGGCCGCCGCCGTGCTGCTGAGCCTCGGACTCGCGGCCTCCCTCGCCGTGCCGGCCGCCGGGCGGATCGACCCCGCGCCCACCGGCACCCGGCTCGCCGGGGCCGGCGGCCTTCCCGGCGGACGCGAGGCCGGACACTGGGTGCGCGGCCACGTGCCGCAAGGCGCCCGGCTTCTCGCGGCGGGCCCCTCGCTCGCCAACGTGCTCCAGTTCTACGGTCACCGCCAGGTCTCGGCGCTGTCCGTCACCGGCGGGAGCCGGCAGCACAATCCGGCCTACGTCCCGGTGCGCAACCCCGACCGCGCGCTGCGCGAGGGCCTGTTCCAGTACGTCGTCTGGGACTCGTACACCGCCGCCCGCTCGCCCTTCTACGGCGCCCAGGCCCGCGATCTCGCCGCCAGGTACCACGGCATCGCCCTCTACACCCGCGTCGAGCGGGTCCGTACCGGCAGCGGCCGCGCGGACCGCGAGACCATCGTGATCTACCGGGTGCGTGCGTCATGACATTCCCGCGCCGTCCGCTCGTCGCACTCGTCGCACTCGTCGCGCTGGCCGCGGCCGCCGGCCTGCTGACGCTGATGCTGGTCCCGGCCGCCGCCCAAGCGGCCCGGCGGCAGGACCCCGGACCCGAACCCGCCACCCCGGTCCGGCACTTCCTCTTCCTCATGCAGGGCGGCCGGACCTTCGACAACTACTTCGGTACCTATCCCGGCGCCGACGGACTCCCGCGCGGCACCTGCCAGCCACGCTCCGCCCACGACCCCTCGAGGGGCTGCGTGGCGCCGTTCGCACTGCACGGCACCGTTCCGCCCGCGCTGTCACCGACCCGCACGGTCCTGGGCAACCAGCTGGACGGCGGACGCATGGACGGCTTCGTCTCCGCCTACACCCGGCAGGGCCGCGACGGCGCTCCTGCCATGGGCCACTACGACGCCCGCGACCTGCCCTTCAGCTGGGCGGCGGCCCGCAAGGGCGCCCTCTTCGACCGGTTCTTCTCCACCGCCCCCTACGGCGCCGCCACCCAGCGCTCCTACTGGGTGTCCGGCACCCCCGCACCGGGCGGTGGCGACACCGTGCCCGCCGGCGGCTACGGCGACCGGCCCACCCTCTTCGACCGGCTCCAGAAGGCAGGCGTCAGCTGGAAGTTCTACGTCGAGGGCTACCGGCCGCGGGAGACCTGGCGAACATCCGGGGCCACCCAGCCGGTCCGCGCCCCGTTGCTGGGCTACGCCCGCTTCACCGACGACCCCGCCCTGCGCGGCCACATCGCCGGCCTCGACCAGTACTACCAGGACCTCGACCACGGCACCCTGCCGTCCGTCGCCTACCTCGCCACCAACGGCTCAGCCGAACGCTCCGCCCGCTCCCTGCCCGCGGGTCAGAGACTCATCCGCACCGTCGCCACCCAGCTCATGCTCAGCCGCTACTGGGACAGCTCGGCGCTGCTGTGGAGCTACGACGGCTCCGGCGGCTGGTACGACCACGTCCGCCCGCCCCGCGCCGTCGACGGCCCCCGCGGCCCGCGCGTGCCCGCGGTGCTGCTCAGCCCGTACGCCCGGCCCGGTCACATCGACCACACCGTCCTCGACTCCACCAGCGCGCTGCGTTTCGTCGAGGACAACTGGCACCTCAAGCCGCTCGCCGCACGGGACGCGGCGGCCGCGAGCCTCACCGGCGCGTTCGACTTCCGCCACGGCCCGCGCGCCCCCGAGATCCTTCCGGCCGCCCCCGACCGCCGCCCCGTGGGCCGGGTCGACTCGGCGATGATCCACACCGTCTACGGCACCGCCGCCCTCGCCACCCTGGCCCTGGTGGCCTTCGCCGCCATCCGCACCCGCCCCGCCCACCGGGAAGGAGCGAGCCGGTGAACCTCTCCCGTGCCAAAAGCCCCGGACGGCCCCGCCGCATCGCCCTTCGGCTGCCGCTCGTCGCCGTGCCGCTGCTGCTCGCCGCGTCGGTCCTCGCCCCGACCACCGCCACGCAGCCCGCCGGGCCGGCCGCCGGGCGACTCACCGGGCCGGCCGCCGCAGCCGGACAGCTCCCCGCCCCCGCCCAGGCACCCGCCCCCGCCCACACATCCGCGAAGCCCGCCCCCACCCCCGCGCACCCGCACCGTGCCGCCCCCCGCCAGGTCACCGTCACCTTCCGCACCGTGCCCGCCGTCCCCGGCGTGCGGCTCGTGTTCGGCGGACGGGCCATGACCACCGATGCGGCGGGACGCGCCGCGTGCACCGCCCCGCGCACCTCCGCGCCGCAGACCCTGGCGCTGCGCGACACCACCCTCGACACCGGGCGGCGCCACTACCGCTTCGCCCGCTGGACCGGGCAACGCGACCCCGACCAGGCCTACCGCCCCGTCGTGCACGGCCTTCCGCTGCGCGCCGACTACACCGTCACGGCGGCGTTCGCCGTGGCCTACCCGGTGATCGCCCGCTTCACCGACCAGCACGGCACCGCCCTGGACACCACCCGCATCACCGAGGCCACCGTGAAGAGCTCCACCGGCCGTCTCCTCGGGCTCCGCACCCACGGCACCACCTGGCTCGACGGCGCCGTGCCCGTCTACCGCGGCAGCCGGGTCGAACTCACCCCCGTCACCTATGGACTCCAGAGCCTCCTCTACGACCGCGCCCAGCTCGCCGACGCCGGGCGGCAGCGCTTCAGCCCCGCCTCCGGACGTACCGTCACCTTCGCCGGCCCGTTCCACGACCTCACGATCACCGCGCACGACGCGGTCTTCGGCGGCCGCACGGGCCGCAGGGCCGAGGTCACCGGCCCGGACGGCACCAGGCACACCGTGCGGTTCGGCGCGAACGGCACCGCCGTCGTCACGCATCTCCCGCGCGGCCGCTACCGCGTGGCGGTCCGGGTGCACGGCGGACTGGTGTCGGTCCAGGAGTTCCGTCTGTCCCGGTCGCGCACGGTGGACGCCGCCGTGATCACCCGCCTCGACTTCTTCGTCGCGGGGGCGTCCCTGCTCCTGATGGCCGGCGGCGTCGTGCTGATCCGCCGGGTCCGCGCGGCCCGTGGAAGGCGGCCGGCCGATCCGCCGGAACCACCGGGGCTCCCTGAGCCGGAGGAAGCGGCGAGGTCCGGCACCGCTTCCCCGGCCGGGACGGGAGCGCCGTGAAGCGCGTCCTCGCGCTGCTCGCCGCCGTCCTGCTGTGCTGCCTGCCCGTCCTGGGCTGCGCCGCCGGCCGGCCGGCCGCGCCCGCCCGGCGTCCCGCCGCCGCCCACAGCGCCGTACCGCTGCTGGCGTACTACTACCCGTGGTACGACCCCGCCTCCTGGCGGCGCGGCAAGACCGATCTGCCTCTCCTCGGCCGTTACTCCAGCGGGGACCCCGGCGTCGTGCGCCGTCACATCCGGTGGGCCAGATCCGCGGGCATCGACGGCTTCATGGTCAGCTGGAAGGACACCCCGCGCCTCGACGCCCGCCTCGAACTGCTGATGAGGACCGCCCGCTCCGAGCACTTCAAGCTCGCGATGATCTACCAGGGCCTCGACTTCCACCGCCGCCCCCTGCCGGTGGACCGCGTCGCCGCCGACTTCCGCACCTTCCGCGACCGCTACGCCTCCGACTCCGTGATCCTGCGCCTGGGCGGCCGACCCCTCACCCTCTTCAGCGGCACCTGGAAGTACACCCACGCCCAGGTCGGCCGTGTCACCGGCCCGGTCCGTCCCGCGCTGCGGGTCCTGGCGACGGAGAAGAACCCGGAGGGCTGTCGGCGGCTGGCCGACGTCACCGACGGCGATGCCTACTACTGGTCCTCCGTCGACCCGTACACCGCGGGCCCCGCCGGCCCGGCCAAACTGCGTGCCATGGCCCGTACGGTGCACGCCGACGGGCACTACTGGATCGCGCCGTTCGCCCCCGGCTTCGACGCCCGCCCGGTCGGCGGCACCAGCACGGTCCCGCGCCGCGACGGACGGACACTGCGCGCCGAGTACGCCGCCGCCGTCCGGTCCTCACCTGACGTGCTGGGCCTGATCAGCTGGAACGAGTTCAGCGAGAACTCCCAGGTGGAGCCGAGCAGATCGTTCGGCACCCGGTACCTCGACGTGCTGCGCACCCTGCACGGCGCCGTCCCGGGGTCCCTGGCGGCGGCGGGCGCCGACTCCAGCGACGGGTCGGTGCGGTCCGGCACGGCCCGGGTGCTGTTCGTCACGGCGGGTGTCGCGGTCCCGGCCCTGGCGGTCGCCTGCGCCGCCGCGTGGCAGCGGCGCAGGCGACCCTAGCCCCGGGCACGTGGTGTCCCGGGGCGCGGTGTTCCCCGGTCAGCAGACCGCCGCTGTGGCCGAGGAACCGGTGTTGCCCGCCAGGTCACGGGCCGCCACCCGGTAGACGACGGGCCGCGGGCAGCCTGCCGGCCGGTCGGCGTACGTCCGGGTGCCCGGCGTCATCGTCGCGACGTACTGGCCGTCGCGGTAGACGTCGTACGCCGCCACCGCCTTGTCGTCCGTGCCGGAACCCCAGTTCAGCCGTACGGTTCCGGGGCCCTGGCGCCGAGCGGTCAGCCCGGTGGGCGCGGTGGGGGCGGTGGTGTCCGGGCCGAAGTCGTAGGTCTGCTGGTCGAAGACCGTGCCCTGCGAGTCGGTGGGGGCGACGGTGACCTGGCTGCCGTTCACCGTGATCTTCAGGAAGTGGAACACCTGGGCGTCACCGGTCGGGGCGGGCGCCGCGCCGCACCGCCGGCCCGTGTTCGAGGAGTACGACCAGCTGATGCCGTAGGCGTCGGTGGAGGAGCAGCCGCGCCCCGCGAAGCCGCTCAGCCTGGCGCCGCCGCCTCCGGTGACGTAGCTGATCACACCGCCGGGCGGGGCGATGTTCCGCTGGTAGATGTGGGCGTGGCCGTTGAGGACCAGGTTGACACCGTTGTCGTGGAGCAGCTGTTCCAGGCTCTGGGTGCTGCCCGGGTTGTTCTTCAGATAGTCGTCGTCCGGCTCGGTCGAGTCGTCGGAGCGCAGCGGGAAGTGGAACGCGGCGATCTTGACGCCGCCGGGGTGCGCGGCCAGGTCCTGCGCCAGCCACTGGTACTCCGCCGAGGTGGGCGTCCAGTGCGCGTCGTGGTCCACCTGGTACTCGGCGCACCGCGCACCGCAGGCGCCGCCGGTCGCGTTGCCGGTGTTGGTGTCGGACCAGGAAGCGTCGAGCATGTAGACGCGGACGTTGCCGGTGGAGAAGGCGTACCACGTCGACGGGTAACTGGCCGGGGTCGTGCCGTCGATGGACGGGTAGTCCTCCATGGCGTACCTGCCGCCCGAGGCCGCGGCGGTCGCCGTCTCCGGCCAGGTGGTCAGCAGGGTCTGGTTGCGGCCGTGGTTGCCGTTGATCGAGAAGTACGGGATCCGCTGTCCGGGCACCGCCCAGTACCGCGGCCCGAAGACGGCACTGATGTTGACACCGGTCTGGTTGAGGTCGCCGTAGTTGGTGGGGGTGCCGCCCGGGTAGGCCACGTCGCCGGTGGTCAGCGCGAAGCGGACGCCGCTGCTCGCCAGCCGGGACAGCAGGTTGGCCTGATTGACGTTCAGGGAGCCGTCGTTGACGCCGCTGTTGGTGGTGTCGCCCCAGTCGCCGAACGCGGCGAAGGTCACCGGGCTGGTGCCGCCCGCGGTCTGCAGGGTGGTGAAGTCGGGGGAGGGATTGGTACCGAGCAGGTCGGTCTGGACGGTGCCGCCGGTGTAGATCCGGTAGCAGTACGGGGTGTCGGCGGAGAGGCCGGTCACGGCCACCGAATTGGTGTATTCGCGCACACCGTTGATGGTGGTCGGCGAGCCCAGCACGGTGGACTGCACCGTGTTCGCGGTGCAGTTGCCGAGCGGACCGTACTTGACGATGCCCCGGCTCTGGGTGGTGGTGGCCCAGTTCACCTGGACGCGGGTGGTGTCGAGGTCGGTGAGGTAGGGAGCCCGCGTCAACTGCGGGTCTGCGCCCGGGAGATCGGCGCTCGCCGAGCCCGGCAGGGCGGCGGCGGCCGTCATCGCGAGGAGCGCGGTGGCCGCGGCGCGGGCCAGGTGCCGCTTTCGGCGGCGTCCGGTCGTGGGAGCTGTCGGGGATGGATGCATGGGAGTTTCCGCCAGGGGGAGTTCGGTGCTGACGACGACCTGCTCAGCGGCGCGCGGGTGCGCGGTGCGCGTCGGCGAGGTCTGCGGCGCGGGTGCGCACGCATGGGAAGTCGTTACCGCCACCGAGGGGCGGAAAGGGCGGCTCACCGTGCTGACCCGGCCGGGATTCACCCGTCCGGGTCAGGCCGTCACCCGGGGAGCTTCCGGGGGCCGTCGGAGGAGTCGCGCAGGGCGCACAGCACGTCGACGCGGTTGGTGGTGATCGAGTCGACGCCCAGGGCGATGAGGCGGCGCATGGAGCGGCGGGTGTCCGGGGTCCACACGGACAGCAGCCGGCCGTCCCGGTGGACCCGGGCGGCCAGCGCGCGGTCGACCAGGCTGAAGCGGTAGTTGAGCCAGCGGGGCTTCACCGCCGCGAGCAGCGCGGGCCGTGGCGGGGCGAGCGTCGTCCGGGTCAGGGCGATCTCGGCGGACGGGTCGGCGGCGCGGACCGCGAGCATGGCGGCGGCGTCGGCGCAGTAGTAGACCCGGTCCTGCGCGCCGCAGGCCCGTACGACGTCCACGATCCGCCGGGCCGCCCGCGGGTCGCTCAGCCCCGGCAGATCGGCCATCACCCGGCTGCCCTCCGTCGCGGCCAGCGCCTGGGCCAGCGTGGGCACCCCGCCCTCCGTGACCCCGCTCACCTCGTCCGCGGACAGCGCGGACAGCGGCCGGTCCAGTCGCCACAGCCGCGTCAGCGTCGCGTCGTGCAGCAGCACGGGGACACCGTCCCGGGTCAGCCGTACGTCGAACTCGACCGCGTCCGCGCCCAGATCGAGCGCGGCACGCAGCGAGCCGATGGTGTTCTCACGGAAGCGGTAGGGGTCGCCGCGGTGGGCCACGGCGGTCACGGTCTGCATGGCTCCCATTGTGCGGGCGCCGGTACGGCATCCCTGTCAGGGGGCGAGCCACTGCGCCGTGTACGCGTCGATCTCCCCGGCGACACGGGCCTTGCCGGCCTCGTCGAGGAACGAGGCGTGCACGGCGTTCCTGGCCAGCTCGGCCAGGCCGCGCTCGTCCAGGCCGAGGAGGCGGGCCGCGACGGCGTACTCGTTGTTGAGGTCGGTGCCGAACATCGGCGGGTCGTCGGAGTTGATCGTCACCAGCACTCCGGCGCGGACGAACTCCTTGATCGGGTGCTCGTCGAGGGTGGCGACGGCACGCGTGGCGATGTTGGAGGTGGGGCACACCTCCAGGGCGATGCGGTGCTCGGCGAGGTGCGCGAGCAGTTCGGGGTCGCGGGCGGAACTGGTGCCGTGGCCGATGCGCTCGGCGTTCAGCTCGGTCAGCGCGTCCCACACCGTCTCCGGCCCGGTCGTCTCACCGGCGTGCGGCACGGACCGCAGCCCGGCGGCGACGGCCCGGTCGAAGTACGGCTTGAACTGCGGCCGGGGCACACCGATCTCCGGGCCGCCGAGCCCGAACGACACCAGGCCCTCGGGGCGCAGCCGGTCGTCCGTGGCGAGCCGTACGGTCTCCTCGGCCGACTCGAGGCCCGCCTCGCCGGGGATGTCGAAGCACCAGCGCAGCACGGTGCCGAAGTCGGCCTCCGCCGCCTTGCGGGCGTCCTCGATCGCGTCCATGAAGGCCCGCTCGTCTATGCCGCGCCGGGTGGAGGAGTACGGCGTGATGGTCAGCTCGGCGTACCGCACCTGCTGGCGGGCCATGTCACGGGCCACCTCGTACGTGAGCAGCCGCACGTCCTCCGGGGTGCGGATCACGTCCACGACGGACAGGTACACGTCGATGAAGTGGGCGAAGTCCGTGAACGTGAAGTAGTCGGCCAGCGCCTCGGGGTCGGTGGGCACCCTGGAGTCGGGGTGCCGCGCGGCCAGCTCCGAGACGATCCGGGGGGAGGCGGAGCCGACGTGGTGGACGTGCAGTTCGGCCTTGGGCAGCCCTGCGATGAAGGCGTTCAGGTCGCGGGCGGGTGCGGGTGCGGGTGCCTGCGCGGCGCGGTGGTCGGTCACGGGTTCCTCCCCGGAACGGCGTCCCCGGCCCGGTCCGCCGGGCGGGGAGACGCGGATGATCGGCTGATCGATGACTCGGCCATCATCGTAGGCCGGGCCTGTGGGGACGTTGTGGCGGGCCTTAACATGGCGGAACGCACGCCGGAGGGGGTCCCCGCAGCCATGTCCACCGACACCCCGCCGGACCCGTCCCCCTGGCCCCCGCCGGACCCGTCCCCCTGGACGCCTCCCACGCCGCCCGTGCCTCCCGCCCCGCTCACCGGCGCCCCGCCCCGGCCGGCGCCGCCCGCCCCGGCCCAGGCACGGCTTCCCTTCCCCCGGCCGCCACAGGGCGGGCCCGCCCCGTACAACCCCTTCGCCCCGCCCCCCGACACGCCTGCCGCGCTCTCCTTCCCCGCACCGCCCCACCCGCCCCGGCCGGACCTCTTCGCCCCGCCGTCCGTCCCCGGACCGGTTCCGCCGGGACCGGTGTTCCCGCCCGGTGTCCCGGGTCCGGGGCCCGCGACGCCCGGCCAGCCGTCCGCGCCGCAGGGCGGGCCCGCCCCGTACAACCCCTTCGCCGCACCGTCTCCGGGTGGCGTCCCGCTCCGGCCGGACCTCTTCGCCCCGCCGTCCGCGCCGGCACCCGCCGCCCCGCCCCCCTTCCCCCTGCCGGGCGCCCCGGCTCCGTACGATCCCTTCGCCCCGCCGCCCCCCGCCGCTTTCGCACCCCTTTCCCTCCGGGACGAACCCGTGCCGCCGCCGCCCATCGCCCCCGACGGGCCGGGCCAGGTGCCCTACGGCTATCCCGGCGGGTACGGCTGGCCCGGGCTGCGGCCGCCGCCGAGCAACGGGACCGGTACGGCGGGGCTGCTGGCCGGGGTGCCCGCCGCGCTCGTCTGGTGGCTGTGGCCGCTGGGCATCCTGCTGGGCGGCGTCGCGGTGACCCTCGGCGCGCTGGGCCGCCAGAAGGCGGGCCGGGGCGAGGCGACCAACGGCTCCCAGGCGCTGTCCGGCATCGTCCTCGGCACCGTCGGTATCGTCCTCGGCCTGGCCAGGGTCGCGTACCTGATAGCCACCTAGCCAGCCGCACTGCCCCCGGGTCCCGTCACCCCCGCAGCCGCTCCCGCGCCGCCATCAGCGCGAACCCCAGCAGGTTCAGCCCCTTCCACCGCTCCGGGTCCGAGGCCGCCTCGTCCGATGCCGCCAGCCCGATGCCCCACACGCGGTCCATCGGGCTGGCCTCGACCAGCACCCGGTCACCGGTGCCGAGAAGGAACGCGCGCAGGTCGGGATGCGCGGCGAACTTGTGGACGCTGCCCTCGGCCACCACACCGAAGCGCTCCCGCTCCCAGACGGCGTCGTCGAAGCCCCGCACCAGGCGGCCCGCCTTCTTCGCCTGGGCCGGATGGTCCGCGGCCAGGATCCGCCGCAGCGCCTCCGGGTCCTCGAACAGCCGGGCCTTGGCCGCCATCATCCAGTGCTCGGCCGTCGCGAAGGTCACCCCGTCCACGGTGAACGGCGACGGCCACCACTGGCTCAGACAGCTCGCGCCGATGCTCCCGTCCGCCCGCGGGGCGTGCCCCCAGAAATGCAGATACCTGACCCGTGCCCCCGCGTGGATCTCCCTGACCAGGGACTCCACGGACTCGATCTTCCCCATGCACGCGAGTCTGGCAGCCGCCACTGACATTCCGTATCGGCTTTTCGGCGTCGGCTCGACACCTGGTCGACAGAATTCGTCGTGTAACCGAAAGGCAACAACGGAATCCCTTGTGGGTGTCCCATTGCTCTGTCAGGATCGGCACCCATATCGAGCTGGAGCTACGCCAGCCGCCCCCGTGAACAGCGGGGCGACCGGAGGAGAGCGACATGCACAACCCGGGTACTGCCACCCCGGAACGGTGTCCCGCGTTCCCCGTGCGGGAACGATTCGCGGACGGCGCGCAGTTCGTCGCGGGCCGCCCCGCCGGGGGGACGTCGGGCCGTACGCACACGGTCGTCGACCCGGCCACCGGCGCGGACGTCTGGACGTACGGGCTGGCCGGCACCGACGACGTGGACGCCGCGGTCGCCGCCGCCCGCGCCGCGTTCCCCGCCTGGGCCCGGGCCACCCCGGGCGAGCGCTCCGACGCGCTGCACCGCCTCGCCGCCGTGCTCGCCGACCGCGCCGAGGACTTCGCGCGCGCCGAGTCCCTCCAGTGCGGCAAGCCGCTGAAACTGACCCGGGAGTTCGACGTCCCGGGGACCGTCGACAACACCGCGTTCTTCGCGGGCGCGGCACGGCACCTCCAGGGGCAGTCGGCGGGGGAGTACTCCGGCGACCACACCTCGTACGTCCGCCGTGAGCCCATCGGTGTCGTCGGTTCGATCGCGCCCTGGAACTACCCGCTGCAGATGGCCGCCTGGAAGATCCTCCCGGCGATCGCCGCGGGCAACACCGTCGTCCTCAAGCCCGCCGAGCTCACCCCGCTCACCTCCCTCCTGTTCGCGCGGGCCGCGACCGACGCGGGGATCCCCGACGGCGTCGTCAACATCGTCAGCGGCACGGGCCGGGAGGCCGGTGAGCACCTGATCGGCCATCCCGACGTGGCCATGATCTCCTTCACCGGCTCCACCGCCGTGGGGAAGCGGGTCGCGGAGATCGCGACCGCCGGCGTCAAGCGGATCCACCTGGAGCTCGGCGGCAAGGCCCCCTTCGTCGTCTTCGACGACGCGGACCTGGACGCCGCCGTCCACGGCGCCGTCGCGGGCGCGCTCATCAACACCGGTCAGGACTGTACGGCCGCCACCCGCGCGTATGTGCAGCGCCCGCTGTACGAGGCGTTCACCGAGCGGACCGCCGCACTGATGGAGACCGTCCGGCTCGGCGACCCGTTCGCCCCCGGCACCGACCTCGGCCCGCTGATCTCGTTCGCGCAGCGCGACCGGGTGGCCGCCCTCGTCGACCGGGCCCGCGGCTACGCGCGTGTGGTGACCGGCGGCGAGGCCCCACAGGGAGATCTGAGGAACGGCGCGTACTATCGCCCCACCCTGATCGCCGACGCTCCCCAGGCCAGTGAGATCGTCCAGTCCGAGATCTTCGGTCCGGTGCTCGTCGTCCTGCCCTTCGACACCGACGACGAGGGCATCCGCCTCGCCAACGACACCCCGTACGGCCTCGCGGCCTCCGCCTGGAGCCGCGACGTCTACCGGGCGAACCGCGCCACCCGCGAGATCGCCGCGGGCTGCGTCTGGGTCAACGACCACATCCCGATCATCAGCGAGATGCCCCACGGCGGGTACCGGCAGTCCGGCTTCGGCAAGGACATGTCCCTGTACTCGTTCGAGGAGTACACCCAGATCAAACACGTCATGTTCGACAACACGGCGGTGGCCCGCAAGGACTGGCACCGCACCGTCTTCGGGGACCGATAGAGACCGGAACCGGCAGCGCGACCAGCGGCCGACCATCCCGAAAGGGCACCACGCGCATGGAGCAGTACGAGCCCGACCGCCTGACCCCGGCCCGAGCCGCCGCCGTGCGGCGCAGCCTGCGCACCGGCAGGGCCGCATTCACCCGCCGTTCGCTGCTGCGCGCCTCGACCGGCGGCGCGCTCGCCCTGGGCGGACTCGGGGCGCTGAGCGCCTGCGGGATCCCCGCGGCGGGCAGGGCGACGGGCGGCACCTCCGCCGAGGACCACTCGGCGAAGGAGAAGGTGGTCGACTTCTCCAACTGGACCGAGTACATCGACGTCGACGACAGCGGCAAGCACCATCCGACGCTGGAGGCGTTCCGCAAGCGGACCGGTATCTCGGTCAAGTACACCGAGGACATCAACGACAACAACGAGTTCTTCGCCAAGATCAAGCCGGAGCTGACCGCCGGCCAGGACACCGGCCGGGACCTCATCGTCCTGACCGACTGGCTCGCCGCCCGGCTGATCCGCCTCGGCTGGGTCCAGAAACTGGACCCGTCCAACATGCCGCACGCCTTCGCCAACCTGGCCACGCAGTTCCGCAGCCCCGACTGGGACCCGGGCCGCGCCTACTCCTATCCGTGGCAGGGCATCTCCACGGTCATCGCCTTCAACAGGAAGGCCCTCGACGGTGTCGAGGTGAAGTCGGTCTCCGATCTCCTCGACAACCCGAAACTCAAGGGCCGCGTCGGCTTCCTGTCCGAGATGCGCGACAGCGTCGGGATGACGATGCTCGACATGGGCAAGGACCCGGGCAAGTTCACCGCCGACGACTACGACGCGGTGATCGCCCGTATCCAGAAGGCCGTCGACAAGGGCCAGATACGCCGCTTCACCGGCAACGACTACACGTCCGACCTCGCCAAGGGGGACTTCGCGGCCTGCATCGCCTGGGGCGGCGACGTCGTGCAGCTGAAGGCGGACAACCCGGACGTCGACTACATCATCCCGCAGGCCGGTTACATGACGTCGACGGACAACCTGCTCGTCCCCAACAAGGCGCGCCACAAGGCGAACGCCGAGCGGCTCATCGACTTCTACTACGAGCCCGAGCAGGCCGCCGCGCTGGCCGCCTACGTCAACTACGTGAGCCCCGTCGAGGGCGTGAAGCCGTATCTGACGAAGCTCGACAAGGATGCCGCGGACAATCCGCTGATCATCCCCGACAAGGCCACGGCCGCCCGGTCGCACGGCTTCCGCGCGCTGTCGCAGACGGAAGAGACGGCCTACGAATCGAAGTTCGCGAAGCTCACTGGGGCGTGACGAGATGACCACAGACACCAGCGGCGACGTCCGCCTCTCCGGCATCAGCAAGACCTACGGCAGCTTCACCGCCGTCCACCCGCTCGACCTGACCGTGCCCGAGGGCTCCTTCTTCGCCCTCCTCGGCGCGTCCGGCTGCGGCAAGACCACCACCCTGCGCATGATCGCGGGCCTGGAGGACCCCACCGCCGGCGCCGTGCACCTCGGCGACCAGGAGGTCACCCACCTCCCGCCGTACAAGCGGCCGGTGAACACGGTGTTCCAGTCCTACGCCCTCTTCCCGCACCTCGACATCTTCGAGAACGTCGCCTTCGGCCTGCGCCGGCGCGGTATCAAGTCGGTGAAGAAGCAGGTCGAGGAGATGCTCGACCTGGTCCAGCTCGGCGAGCAGGCCCGCAAGAAGCCGCACCAGCTCTCCGGCGGCCAGCAGCAGCGCGTCGCCGTCGCCCGCGCCCTGATCAACCACCCCAGGGTGCTGCTGCTCGACGAGCCGCTCGGCGCCCTCGACCTCAAGCTGCGCCGCCAGATGCAGCTGGAGCTCAAGCGCATCCAGACCGAGGTCGGCATCACCTTCATCCATGTCACGCACGACCAGGAGGAGGCCATGACGATGGCCGACACGGTCGCCGTGATGAACGCCGGGCGGGTCGAGCAGCTCGGCGCGCCGACCGACCTCTACGAGAACCCGCAGACCACCTTCGTCGCGAACTTCCTCGGCACCTCCAACCTCATCGAGGCCGAGATCGACACCAAGAACGGCGACGACATCGTCCTCAGGGCGGGCGACGGCAAACTCCTGCTGCCCGGCGCCCGATGTTCCGCCCCGACGACCTCCGGCGGCAAGGTGCTGGTCGGGGTGCGCCCCGAGAAGATCACCCTCACCCACGCCGACGACGCCGACGCGATACCGGACGGCCGCAACCGCATCACCGGGAAGATCGCCGACTCCAGTTTCATCGGCGTGTCCACGCAGTACGTCGTCGACAGCCCCGTCTGCCCCGACTTCGAGGTGTACGCGCAGAACATCGACCGCGACGCCCGCCTGACACCCGGCGCCGACGTGGTCCTGCACTGGAACCCGGCGCACACCTTCGGGCTGGACGCGACCCAGTCCCTGCTTGCTGGGACAGTGGGCGACGCCGGTGCCGACGCCGACGAGGACGCCGCCTGATGGCCGCCGTCACCGAGGCGCCGCCCCTGGCGCCGGTACCCGAGGCCACCGCCAAGCCGCCGCGCAGGCGCGGCCGCTGGACGCCGTACCTGCTGCTCCTGCCCGGCATCCTGTGGCTGCTGGTCTTCTTCGCGCTGCCGCTGGTCTACCAGGCCTCCACCTCGGTGCAGACCGGCTCCCTGGAGCAGGGCTACAAGGTCACCTGGCACGTCGCGACGTACTGGGACGCGCTGACCGCGTACTGGCCGCAGTTCCTGCGCTCGGTGTTCTACGCCGCCGCCGCGACGGTGCTCTGCCTGCTGCTGGGCTACCCGCTGGCGTACCTGATCGCCTTCCGCGCGGGCCGGTGGCGCAATCTGATCATGGTCCTGGTGATCGCGCCGTTCTTCACCAGCTTCCTGATCCGCACCCTCGCCTGGAAGACGATCCTCGCCGACGACAGCCCGATCACGCGGTTCCTGGACCAGGTGCACTTCCTCCAGCTGACCGACTGGCTCGGCTGGACGGCGGGCGACCGGCTCCTCGCCACCCCGCTCGCGGTGGTCACCGGTCTGACGTACAACTTCCTGCCGTTCATGATCCTCCCGCTCTACACCTCCCTGGAACGCATCGACGGACGGCTCCACGAGGCGGCGGGTGACCTCTACGCCCGGCCCTTCACCACCTTCCGCAAGGTCACCTTCCCGCTGTCGATGCCGGGCGTCGTCTCCGGCACGCTGCTGACCTTCATCCCGGCCGCCGGTGACTACGTCAACGCCGAACTGCTCGGCTCCACCGACACCCGCATGGTCGGCAACGTCATCCAGGCCCAGTTCCTGAGAGTCCTCGACTATCCGACGGCCGCCGCCCTCTCCTTCATCCTGATGGCCGCGATCCTCCTGATGGTCACGTTCTACATCCGAAGGTCCGGCACGGAGGATCTGGTCTGAATGGCTCTCGTCACCTGGCTCAAGCGCCACCTCGTCGTCATCGCCGGACTCGCCACCCTCGGCTATCTCCTGCTGCCCAACGTCGTCGTCACGGTGTTCTCCTTCAACAAGCCGAAGGGCCGTTTCAACTACGACTGGCAGCAGTTCTCCACCGACGCCTGGAAGGACCCGTGCGGCGTCGCCGGAATGTGCGGGTCGCTCTCCCTCAGCCTCCAGCTCGCCGTCTGGGCGACCCTCGGCGCGACCGTCCTCGGCACCATGATCGCCTTCGCGCTGGTGCGCTACCGGTTCCGTGCCCGGGGCGCCGTCAACTCGCTGATCTTCCTGCCGATGGCGATGCCCGAGGTCGTCATGGCCGCCTCGCTGCTCACGCTGTTCCTCAACCTGGGTGCCCGGCTCGGTTTCTGGACGATCCTCATCGCGCACGTCATGTTCTGCCTCAGCTTCGTCGTCACGGCGGTCAAGGCGCGCGTGATGTCCATGGACCCGCGCCTCGAACAGGCCGCCCAGGACCTCTACGCCGGCCCCGCGCAGACCTTCCTGCGGGTCACCCTGCCGATCGCCGCCCCCGGGATCGCGGCGGGCGCGCTGCTCGCCTTCGCGCTCTCCTTCGACGATTTCATCATCACCAACTTCAACGCCGGCTCCACCGTCACCTTCCCCATGTTCGTGTGGGGTTCGGCGCAGCGCGGCACCCCCGTCCAGATCAACGTCATCGGTACGGCGATGTTCGTCATCGCGGTCCTGCTGGTGCTGGTGTCGATGGTGGCCGGGAACCGGCGCGGCAGGCAGAAGGCGTGATTCCGCGCCCCCGTACAGCGAGTTTTCCGTAGGGAGTTGACATCATGGCCCCGAGCGCCATGAGCCGTGCAGAAGAACGAGGGATCAGAGCCCTCTCCGACGCCCAGCCGGTCCCGTACTGGCTGGACGGCCCCGCGCGACCCCGCCCCGAACCCGCCCTCACCGGCACCGAGACCTGCGACCTGCTGGTCGTCGGCGGCGGCTACAGCGGACTGTGGACCGCGCTCCTGGCCAAGGAGCGCGATCCCGGCCGGGACGTGGTCCTGCTGGAGGGCCGCGAGGCGGGCTGGGCCGCCTCCGGCCGCAACGGCGGCTTCTGCGCCGCCTCCCTCACCCACGGCACGGCCAACGGCCTCGCCCGCTGGCCCGGTGAGATCCACCGCCTGGAGGAACTGGGCGCCCGCAACCTCGACGCGATCGAGAAGGCGGTCACCCGTCACTCCCTGGACTGCGACTTCGAGCGCACCGGTGAGATCGACGTCGCCACCGAGCCCTACCAGGCCCGCGAACTGCGCGCCTGGCACAGGGAACTGGAGGACAACGGCCTCGCCGACGGCATCGAGTTCCTGGACGCCGGCGCCGTGCGGGAGCAGGTCGACTCGCCCACCTTCCTGGCGGGCCTCCACGACCGCCGCGGCGTGGCCATGCTCCACCCCGCCAAGCTGGCCTGGGGCCTGAAACGGGCCTGCCTCGCCCTCGGCGTGCGCCTCTACGAGCACACCCCCGCCCTCACCCTGCGGCCCCACGGCGCCGGCATGGCCGTCCGCACGCCCTACGGCCAGGTCCGCGCCCGCCGGGTCGCCCTCGGCACCAACGTCTTCCCGAACCTGGTCCGACGGGTGCGCCCGTACACCGTGCCCGTCTACGACTACGCCCTGATGACCGAGCCGCTCTCGCCCGGGCAGCTCGCCTCGATCGGCTGGCGGGGCCGCCAGGGCCTGGGCGACAGCGCCAACCGGTTCCACTACTTCCGGCTGTCCGCCGACAACCGGATCCTCTGGGGCGGCTATGACGCGGTCTACCCGTACGGCGGCCGGGTGCGCCGCGAGTACGACGACCGCCCGGAGACGTACGCCACGCTGGCCGGGCACTTCTTCACCTGCTTCCCGCAGCTGGAGGGCCTGCGCTTCACCCACGCCTGGGGCGGCGCGATCGACACGTGCTCGCGTTTCTCGGCGTTCTTCGGCACCGCGCACCGGGGCAGGGTGGCGTACGCGGCGGGCTACACCGGCCTCGGTGTCGGCGCCACCCGCTTCGGCGCCGACGTGATGCTCGACCTGCTGGCGGGGGAGCGGACGGAGCGCACGGAACTGGAGATGGTCCGCACGAAGCCGATGCCGTTCCCGCCGGAGCCGTTCGCCTGGACGGGGATCGCGCTGACCAAGTGGTCCCTGGCCCGTGCCGACGCGCACGACGGACGGCGCAACCTGTGGCTGCGGACGATGGACCGGCTGGGGCTGGGGTTCGACAGCTGAGGCCCACGGGGTCGCGGGAGCAGGGGAGTTGAGGCGTCGGGACTTGACAACGCGATTGGTCTGGACCAAGTTGTTGCGCCCCACCCTCCCGTCCCCCCACTTCCGGAGGCAGTTGTGGACCGCACCAGCCCCCTCCCGGCCAGACCACCTCTGACCCGCTCCGTCCTCGCCGCCCTCACGGCCGCGCTGCTGGCCGTCCCCGGCCTCACCGCCCTGTCGTCCACCGCCCACGCCGCCGACGCGGACCTCGCGAGGAACGGCGGCTTCGAGTCCGGCCTCACCGGCTGGACCTGCACCGCCGGAACCACCGTCAGCACCCCCGTGCACAGCGGGAGTTCGGCCCTCCAGGCGACGCCCGCCGGCAGCGACAACGCCCAGTGCTCCCAGACGGTGACCGTGCAGCCGAACTCCCAGTACACGGTGTCCGGCTGGGTCCGGGGCGCGTACGTCTACCTGGGCGCGAGCGGCACCGGCACCACCGACGTCTCCACCTGGACCCCCTCGGCGGGCGACTGGCAGCAGCTGTCGACCACCTTCCGCACCGGCGCGAGCACGACCGGCGTCACGATCTACACCCACGGCTGGTACGGCACCGGCGCCTACTACGCCGACGACATCTCCCTGGTCGGCCCCGGCGCCGCCACCGGCCAGCCGCCCGCCGCCCCGGCCGGCCTCACCACCGGCACGGTCACCTCCTCCAGCGTCGCCCTGTCCTGGTCGGCGGTGTCCGGCGCGACGGGCTACGCGGTCTACCGGGACGGCGTCAGGACCCAGACGGTCACCGGCACCTCCGCCACCGTGACCGGACTGTCCGCCTCGACGGCGTACAGCTTCCAGGTCACGGCCTCCGACGACGCGGGCGAGTCGGCGAAGTCGGCGACGGTCACGGCGACCACGTCCGCGGCCTCCGGAGGCGGTGGCGGAGGCGGCTCCACGGGCACCCTCCCCACCCACGCCCTGGTCGGCTATCTGCACGCGAGCTTCGCCAACGGCGCCGGCTACACCCGGATGGCCGACGTACCGGACAGCTGGGACGTCATCGACCTCGCCTTCGGCGAACCGACCTCGGCGACCTCCGGTGACATCCGCTTCAACCGCTGCCCGGTCACCGAGTGCCCGACCGTGGAGAGCGACGCCGACTTCAAGGCGGCGATCAAGGCCAAGCAGGCGGCCGGCAAGAAGGTGCTGATCTCCATCGGCGGCCAGAACGGCCAGGTCCAGCTCACGACGACGGCCGCGCGGGACGCCTTCGTCACCTCGGTCTCGAACATCATCGACACCTACGGCCTCGACGGCCTCGACATCGACTTCGAGGGCCACTCGCTGTCCCTGGACACGACCGACACGGACTTCAAGAACCCCACGACCCCCGTGATCGTCAACCTCATCTCGGCCCTGAAGACCCTGAAGGCCAGGTACGGCTCGGGCTTCGTGCTCTCCATGGCCCCGGAGACCTTCTTCGTCCAGATGGGATACCAGTACTACGGCACCGGCAAGTGGGGCGGCCAGGACCCGCGCTGCGGCGCCTACCTGCCCGTCATCCACGCCCTGCGCGACGACCTGACCCTGCTGCACGTCCAGGACTACAACTCGGGCCCGATCATGGGCCTGGACAACCAGTACCACTCCATGGGCGGCGCGGACTTCCACATCGCCATGACCGACATGCTGCTCACCGGCTTCCCGGTCGCGGGCGACGCGAACAACGTCTTCCCGCCGCTGCGCCCGGACCAGGTGGCGATCGGCATGCCGGCCTCCGTCAACGCGGGCAACGGCTACGTGGCCCCGGCGGAGGTCACCAAGACCCTCGACTGCCTCACGAAGAAGACCGGCTGCGGTTCGTACACCACCCACGGCACCTGGGCCGCGCTGCGCGGCCTGATGACGTGGTCGGTCAACTGGGACCGGTTCTCGAACGGGGAGTTCCAGAAGACCTTCGACGCGTACTTCGGCTGACGACGAGGCGCCCGGCGGGGCCGATGACGAGGACGAGGCCGGTGAGCAGCACGGTCCCGAGGCACCAGCTCGCCACCACGTCCAGCGGCCAGTGATACCCGCGCCGCACCAGCCCGTACCCGACCCCGAGATCGACCGCCCCGGCCCCGGCGACCACCCCTCGCCGGGGCCACACCCCCCGCAGCCACGGCAGCAGCACCAGGACCGCGGCCCCGTAGGCGACGACGGCCGTGGCCGCGTGCCCCGACGGGAAGTACCCCGTCCCGGGCGGCACGGCGGCCGTCCCGCCCCGCCCGACGGCGTCCTTGACCGGCACGACGACCAGCGGCACCAGTGCCATGACGACCGCCGCCGCGACGGGTGCCACCCACCACGCCCCCGTGCGGGCCCGCCGCCCCCGCAGCGCCGCGTACCCGGCCGCCACGACCAGCACCGGCACGGCGATCTGTACGTTCCCCAGGTCGGACAGCACCTCGGACGTCCGGTCCGGACGCAGCAGCCCCCGGCCGACCCGCTCGTCCGCCCCCGCCAGCGGCCCGTGGACGACGACCTGCCAGGTGATCAGCCCGAAGAGCAGACCGGGCAGCGCGACGAGAGCGAGGACCGCGGCCCGCCCGGGCGAGGGACGCCGAGAGTCCCGCGCGGTGCGAGGACGCCGGGTGCGCGGTGCCGGGGAGAGGGACATGACCACAGCCTGACAGGAGCCCGTCCCGGCGACGTGCGCGGGCCCGTGCGGGGCCTCGGCACGGTGGCGTCAGCCGGTCGCCGGGGGAAGGAGGCCGGCCGCCCGGGAACAAGGGGGGGCGTTCCGGGGCGGCCGGCCGGACCGGGACACCGCGCGCCCCGGGGGGTGTGGGGCGGACGGCGGTCCGATCGGTGAGGAGATCCCGGAGCCGGAGGCCCCGGGGGTGTGCGCGAGGGCACGGCCAGGTCGAAGCAGGGGATGCCCCGGCCTGCTGCCGCCCGTGGTGTCCCGCGGGCGGGTGTATCTCTCATCTGCGGAGAACGTACGGCAACGGATGCGGCGGGGACAGGCACAACCGCGTCCCGCCATGCACCCCGCACACCTTCTTCACCTGATCCGACCGGCCGGCTCCCCGGAGCCCCCGTGGGAGCGTCGCGAGGGCCCCGCTCTCAGAGCGTCGCGAGGGCCTGCTCCAGGACGTCCAGGCCCTCGTTCAGGAGGGCGTCGCCGATCACCAGCGGGGGCAGGAAGCGCAGCACGTTGCCGTAGGTGCCGCAGGTGAGGACGAGGACGCCCTCGGCGTGGCACGCCTTGGCCAGGGCGGCGGCGGCCTCCGGGGCGGGGTCCTTCGTGGCGCGGTCCTCGACCAGCTCGATGGCGATCATCGCGCCCCGGCCCCGGACGTCGCCGATCACGTCGAACTTCTCGGCCATGGCGGTCAGACGCGTCTTCATGACCGCCTCGATGTGCCGGGCCCGGGCGTTGAGGTCGAGTTCCTTCATCGTCTCGATCGCCCCCAGCGCGCCCGCGCACGCCACCGGGTTCCCGCCGTAGGTGCCGCCCAGGCCGCCCGCGTGCGCGGCGTCCATGATCTCGGCGCGGCCGGTCACCGCGGACAGCGGCAGACCGCCGGCGATGCCCTTCGCGGTGGTGATCAGGTCCGGGACGATGCCCTCGTCCTCGCACGCGAACCACTGGCCGGTGCGGCAGAAACCGGACTGGATCTCGTCCGCCACGAACACGATGCCGTGGTCCGAGGCGAACTGACGGATCGCCGGCAGGAAGCCCTTCGCCGGCTCGATGAACCCGCCCTCGCCGAGCACCGGTTCGATGATGATCGCGGCCACGTTGTCCGCGCCGACCTGCTTGGTGATCTGGTCGATGGCCTGCTTCGCCGCCTCCGGTCCCGCGTTCTGCGGGCCGGTCGGCCAGCGGTAGGCGTAGGCGACCGGGACGCGGTACACCTCCGGCGCGAAGGGCCCGAAGCCGTGCTTGTACGGCATGTTCTTCGCGGTCAGCGCCATCGTCAGGTTCGTACGGCCGTGGTAGCCGTGGTCGAACACCACGACCGCCGGGCGCCTGGTGTACGCGCGGGCGATCTTCACCGCGTTCTCCACCGCCTCCGCGCCCGAGTTGAACAGCGCCGACTTCTTGGCGTGGTCACCGGGGGTGAGCTCGGCCAGCGCCTCGGCCACCTCGACGTAGCCCTCGTACGGCGTGACCATGAAACACGTGTGGGTGAAGTCCGCGAGCTGCGCCGACGCCCGCCGTACGACCGCCTCGGCGGACGCGCCGACCGACGTCACCGCGATGCCGGACGCGAAGTCGATGATCCGGTTGCCGTCGACGTCCTCGATGATCCCGCCGCCCGCCCGGGCGACGAAGACCGGCAGCGTCGACCCCACGCCCTGCGCGACCGCGGCGGTGCGGCGGGCCTGCAGCTCCCGCGACTTCGGGCCGGGGACGGCGGTGACGACACGGCGCTCCTGCGGAACTGCGGTCATGGGGGCTCCCTGATGATCTTTCCGCGGGCACGGACGCCTGTGCGGATGCTTGCCTCTGCCTGCCCTCTCGGGCGGTCGTCTCTCTTTTCTCGCAGGCTAGGACGGCGGCCGGAAGCTGGGCATGCTCCATGTGGGCGTTGTCGATGGTCCCGGTTGTCCGCCGTGGCCATAGGCAAGGACCCTGTGGGACGTGAAGGCGCACCGACGTCTGGCCGCGCAATCGGTGAACTCCCCCTTCCGGGGCGTTAGATTGGCTCGCGGACGGTGGACGGAACGGCTGGTCAGGGGGCAACGGCGATGGACAGCGACGGCACGCGGGACCCGCGGGGCACACATGCGCACCCCGTGCCACGCCCGGCAGGGCCGCCCGACCTGCCCTCCGGCGTCCCCCCGGTGCCGCGGAAGCCGCCGGAGCCGCCGACCGCGCCCCCTGCTCCCGGCGGCCCGCCCGCCGACGCGCAGGACCCCGCCCGGCGGCCCCCCGTCGCCGACTGGCTCGACGCCCCCCGCCCCGCCACCGGGCCCGGCATCTGGCGGTTCCGCTACCAGAAGCCCCGCAGCGGACAGGGACGCGAGCGGCTCTCCGCCGTCACCGTCGTCGGCGTCCTCGTCCCCCTCGTCGTCGCACTGCTCCTGTGGTCCCTGTGGCGGCACGGCAGCATCCCCTACCAGTGGGCGCTGCTCAGGCTGTTCACCCCGGACGACTGGTGGTGGGGCGGCACCAGCACCCCCAAGGGCAAGGGCATCGAGGCCGTCACCGTCGCCGACGGCGTGTTCTTCGCGATCCTCGTCGGCGTCATGGGACGGCTGGGCAGCTGGCCCGACATCGTCCGGCACCTGGTCACCCGGCGCGCGCAGCCCGCCCGCGCCCTGCTCGCCGCGCTCGGCGCGCTCATCGCGCTCAGCTTCGTCTTCCCGGACGCCTTCGGCGTCGGCTGGAACCCCCTGCCCGTCGTCGACCCGCTGTTCTCCCTCGTCGTCCTGATCACCGGCGGCTACGACGTCTTCACCTCCCAGATGTTCACCGACGGCCTCTACGCGCTCGTCACCCTGCTCGTGCTGTGGCCCTTCGCCCGCGTCGGCGGCTGGTGGCCCCTGCTCCGCGACCGCCTCGACGCCCGCGCCGACGCCCGCCACGGCCGTACCCCGCCGCCCACCGCCGAGACCCCGCCCACCCAGTGGCCCGAGCTGCGCGCCGCCGGACAGCACCAGGCCGCCGACCTCCTCACCGCCGAGGTCCTCGCGGGCCGGACGACCGACGTCGACTGCGCCCGCATCACCCACGCCTGGACCGGCGCCCGCCACCAGGCCCGCCTCGCCCTGTTCACCGAGACCGTGCTGCGCCAGGGCGCCGCCGCCTGGACCCACCCCTCCGGCGCCCGCGACCTGCCCGGCCGTACCGCCCGGCACGATCTGCTCGCCCACCAGGTCCGCATCGGCCGCTGGGCGGCCGCCGAGCGCACCCCGCTCGCCTACCGGGGCGTCGGTGCCGCCCTCGGCCCCGACACCCTGGGCACCTCCCTGCTCGTCGTGGGACCGCCCGGGTCGGGCAAGACCCGGCACGTCGTCGCGCCCGTCGTCGAGTCCCTCGCCTTGGAGGCCCTCACCGGGCGCTGCGCCGTCGTCACGGTGTGCGCCGCGGGCACCCCGCTCGGCCCGGACGAGGCGTACGACGTGGTGGTACGCGTCGGCGACCCCCGCTCCGTGCACGACCTCGACCCCTACGCCGACACCGACGACCCCGACGAGGCCGCCGCCTTCCTCGCCGAAGCGCTCGCCGGAGACCTCGACACCGTCTCCGGCCAGCGCGCCGTCACCGCGCTCGCCCAGCTCCTCGGCCCCTACCGGGCGGCCTACGGCGCCTTCCCCGCACTGCCCGTGCTGCGCGAACTGCTCGACGGCGACCCGGCCGCCCTCACCGCCCTGCGCGACGCCCTGGACGACGGGCACCACACCGTGATGCGCCGCGAACTCGACGCCCGGCTCCGGCAGTCCGGCACCGCCGCCGACCCCGGCCCGGCACTCGCCGACCGCCTCGCCCTCCTCGACCGGCCCGCCTTCGCCGACTTCTTCGGCGGGAACGGCGGTGGCCGGGGCGTCCGGCCGTTCTCGCTGCGCGCCGTCGCCCACCACCCCCTCCGGGTCCGCGTCGACCTGCCCGCCCACGGCCACGAGGAGGCCGGCCGGCTGATCACCCGGCTGGTGCTGGCCCAGTTCACCGCCGTGGCCCGGGAGAACGGGCGCGGGCACTTCGCCTGCCTCGTCCTCGACGACGCCACCGGCACGGTGACCCCCGACTCGGTGCGCCGCATCCAGCGGCTGCGCGCCGAGAACGCGGGCGTCGTGCTGACGCTGCGCACCGTGGGCGACGTACCGGAGGCCCTGCACGGGCCGCTGTACGGCGCGGTGGGCTGCCGTATGGCGCTGTCCGGGGTCACCACCTGGGACGGCAGCCGGTTCGCGCAGGCCTGGGGCACCGAGTGGGTGGAGACCCGGGACGTGGCCCGGCACACCGTGTTCGCCGACCAGCCGATGACCCGCGCCATCCACGCCCTGCGCAAACTCGTCACCGGCAAGGCGGTCACCACGGAGGCCGTCACCGTCCGCAAGGTCGAGCGGGAACGCTGGTCCGCCTCCGAACTCGCCCACGAGGTGCCGCCCGGCCACGCCGTGCTGTCCCTGACCGACGTGACGGGGGAGCACGCGCCGCCGTCGCTCGTCGACCTGCGGGGCTGACCCCGGACCGGGCGGGCCTTCCGGGGGCGCCCGCACCGTACGGTGAGGCAGAATCGGCACAGGCCGTTCCTCCACGGCGGACAAGAGATCACCGGGCGAGGCCGCCGCACGGCCGCGCCCCAGAACCGAAGGTCCCATGCCGCCCACGCTCGCCTCCCTCGTCCACCACACGGCGCTCCGGCTGACCGTGCGGGCGGGCGAGGACCGCCTCGACGTGCCCGTCCGCTGGGCGCACGTCAGCGAACTCGCCGACCCCGTCCCGTACATGGAGGGCGGCGAGCTGCTGCTGACCACCGCGCTGAAACTGGACGCCGAGGACCCGGCGGCGATGCGGCGGTACGTGAAGCGGCTGGCGGGCGCCGGAGTGGTCGGCCTCGGCTTCGGCGTCGGCGTCAACTACGACGAGGTGCCCGCGGCCCTCGTCACCGCCGCCCGGCAGGAGGGCCTGCCGCTGATCGAGGTGCCGCGCCGCACCCCGTTCCTCGCGATCAGCAAGGCGGTCTCGGCCGCCATCGCCGCCGACCAGTACCGGGCCGTCACCGCGGGCTTCGCCGCCCAGCGCGAACTGACGCGGCAGGCGCTCGGCGCCGGGCCCGAGGGGCTCCTCACCGCACTCGCCGCACAGGTCGACGGCTGGGCCGCGCTCTACGACGCCACGGGCGCCGTCACCGCCGCCGCGCCCGAGTGGGCGGGCCGGCGGGCCGCCCGGCTCACCCCCGAGGTGGAACGGCTGCGGGAGCGGTCCGCACCCGCCTCCTCCGTGGTCGGCGGCCCCGACCACGAGGACCGCGTCGAACTCCACACCCTCGGCACCGGGCGCCGGCCGCTCGCCGCGCTCGCCGTCGGCACCGCCGCCGCCCCCGGCACCGCCGAGCGCTACGCCGTCCACTCGGCCATCGCCCTGCTCACCCTCACCACCGAACGGTCCCGCTCCCTGCACGCCGCCGAACAGCGCCTCGGCACGGCCGTGCTGCGCATGCTGCTCGCCGGGGAACCCGACCACGCCCGCGCGGTCGCCGGGACCCTGTACGGCGCCCTGCTCGACGCGCCGTACCGGCTGATCATCGCCGAGCCGGTGGCACGGCCCCGCGGGTCCGAGCCCGCGGCACAACCCCGCAGGTCCGCGGAGACCGCCCCGGACGCGACGGACGCGCCGGACCCCCTCGACGCGTTCGCCGAGGCCGTGGAGGCGGCCGCCGCCCGCTGCGGCGAGGCCGTCCTGATCGTCCCGGAGGGCGAGCGGCTGGTCGTCCTGGCCGCGGACGGCGGCGCCGCGGTGACCGCCTGCACCGACCACACCACGATCCTGGAGACGGGCCGCCCGGTGGACCCCGACGACCTCACCGGCGACGAGCCCGGCCTCGTCGTCGGCCTCTCCGCGCCCGCCGGCCCCGTCGCGGCGGCCTCCGCCTACCGACAGGCCGAACAGGCCCTCGCGGTGGCCCGCCGCAGGGGGCGGGTCTGCGTGGAGCACGAGCAGCTGGCCGCGGGCTCCGTCCTGCCGCTGCTCGCGGACGACGCGGTACGCGCCTTCGCGGACGGCCTGCTGCGCCCGCTGTACGAACACGACGCCACCGGGCGCGGCGACCTGGTGGCCTCGCTGCGCGCCTGGCTCTCCCACCACGGCCAGTGGGACGCGGCAGCGGCCGACCTGGGCGTCCACCGCCACACCCTCCGCTACCGCATGCGCCGGGTCGAGGAGATCCTCGGCCGCTCCCTCGACGACCCCGACGCCCGTATGGAGCTGTGGCTGGCTCTCAAGACGGCATCGGGCGAGTGAGGGCCCGCCGTCCCGCATCTGCCATTCCGTAGCGTCCAGGCCCCCGACCGCTCCATGCTGGACAAGCGCCGTCGTGTCGCCCCGCCCCTACCGTGGAGCGCGCAGATCACCACACGCAGCAGCGACGCGGAAGGCCGGGACTCGGACATGGCACAGGAAGAAAAGGCGGCCGCCCAGGGGTTCTGGCTCGCCGGGCGTGAGACCGTCGGGGAGAGCGCCTTCGAGGTGACCTCGCCGTGGGACGGGCGGCTGGTCGGACGGGTGAGCGTGCCGGACGACGCGCAGGTGGAGGAGGCCGTGGCCGCCGCCCACGCCGTGCGGGACGAGTTCGCCGCCACCCCGGCGCACGTCCGCGCCGCCGCCCTCGACCATGTCAGCCGGCGGCTCGCCGAGCGCACCGAGGAGATCGCGCGGCTGATCTCCGCCGAGAACGGCAAACCCATCAGGTGGGCGCGCGGCGAGGTCGGCCGGGCCGTGTCGGTGTTCCGGTTCGCCGCCGAGGAGGCCCGGCGGTTCAACGGCGGGGAGGCGCAGCGCCTGGACACCGACGCGGGCGGCCAGGGGCGGCTCGCGCTGACCCGGCGCTTCCCGAAGGGCGTCGTGCTCGGCATCGCGCCGTTCAACTTCCCGCTCAACCTGTGCGCCCACAAGGTCGCCCCGGCGATCGCGGCCGGTGCGCCGATCGTCCTCAAGCCCGCGCCGGCCACCCCGCTCTCCGGACTGGTCCTCGGTGAACTGCTCGCCGAGACCGACCTGCCCGCCGGGTCGTGGAGCATCCTGCCGGTGCCCAACGACCGGATGCCCGCCCTCGTCCAGGACGAGCGGCTGCCCGTGATCTCCTTCACCGGCTCCGAGACCGTCGGCTACGCGATCATGGATTCGGTGCCGCGCAAGCACGTCACCCTGGAGCTGGGCGGCAACGGCGCCGCCGTCGTCCTCGGCGACTGGGCGAGCGACGCCGACCTCGACCTGGCGGCGGCCCGGATCGCCACCTTCTCCAACTACCAGGGCGGTCAGTCCTGCATCTCCGTGCAGCGGGTGATCGCCGACGCCGCGGTCCACGACCGGCTGCTGCCGCGCGTCGTGGCCGCCGTGGAGGCCCAGGTCACCGGTGACCCCTCCGACGCCGCCACCGACGTCGGTCCGCTGGTCAGCGAGGCCGCCGCGCGGCGCGTCGAGTCGTGGGTGCGGGAGGCGGTGGACGCGGGGGCCGTGCTGCACACCGGCGGCAAGCGTGACGGCGCCTCCTACGCGCCGACCGTCCTCAGCGACGTGCCGGCGAGTGCCACGCTGGCTTGCGAAGAGGTCTTCGGTCCGGTCCTCACCGTGCAGCGGGTGGACGGCGAGGACGCCGCGTTCGCCGCCGTCAACGACTCCAAGTACGGCCTTCAGGCGGGGGTGTTCACCCACGACCTGCAGACCGCGTTCCGTGCCCACCGTGCGCTGGAGGTCGGCGGCGTGGTCATCGGCGACGTGCCGTCCTACCGCGCCGACCAGATGCCCTACGGCGGTGCCAAGAAGTCCGGCGTCGGCCGCGAGGGTGTCCGGTACGCGATGGACGACTACACCTACGAGCGGGTGCTCGTCCTGACCGGACTCGCCCTGTAGGACATCAGAGGCGGCAGAGGCGCCCGGGACGTTCCGCGGATCCCGAACGGGCCCGGTGCGGGAGCGCTGAACTCCCGCACCGGGCCCGTTCCCTGGTCCGCCGGCCTCGTCCGGACCCTCAGCCGGAGAAGCCGACGCGCGCGAGCCGCAGCGGGCCGCGCAGTCGCAGGCGTACGTCGTGCACGCCGGAGACGGGGAGCTGTGCGGTGAGCGTCGTGTACGCGTACGGGTCCGGGTCGGGCGTGGCCAGGGTGAGCACGGCCCCGGCCGGCCCGCCGTCCAGCAGCAGTTCCACGGTCCCCCCGCCGGACACCTCGGCGCTCACCTCCGTGACGCCCGCGCCGAAGTCGCAGGCACGGTAGAGGAGTTCGCCGCTGCCGCTGCCGCTGCCGCTGCCGCTGCCGCCGCCCGCCGCCGTGACCGCGTCCCCGGCCACCCTGGCCCGGTCGACGATCACGATCCCGGACTGTTCGTCGAAGTCGGCGCCTTCCAGGCCCCGTTCGGCGACGGGGCGCGGCGCGCCGGGCTCACCGGGTGCCGTGAGCGCCGTACGGAGGCGGACGTCCTCGCTGGACGCGCCGGCCAGCAGCTCGTACGGCCCCGGGTCGAGCCGCCAGGCACCCCGGGCCACGTCCCAGAACTCCAGCTCGGACCAGGGGACGTCGAAGGCGACCTCGGCCCGCTCGCCCGGGGCGAGGGTGAGGCGCCGGTGCGCGAGCAGCTGGCGGCGCGGGCGCGGGACCGACGGATCGGCGGCGCGGACGTAGAGCTGCGCGACCTCGTCGGCGGTCATGTCACCGGTGTTGGTGACGGTGAACGCCACCCGCACGGTGTCGGCGCCGGGGTCCGCGGTCAGGCCGGCGTAGGAGAAGGACGCGTACGACAGGCCGTGGCCGAAGGGGAACAGCGGCGTGCCCTCGAAATACAGATAGGTCTGGCGGCTGCCGATGACGTCGTAGTCCAGCAGGTCGGGCAGGTCGGCGTCGGAGGCGTACCAGGTCTGCGGGAGGCGCCCGGCGGGGGAGACGTCCCCGGCCAGCACCCGGGCCAGGGCGGTGCCGGCCGCCTGGCCGCCGTGCGCGGTCCACAGCACCGCGGGCAGTTCCGTCGCGTCTACCGCGTACGGGTAGGCGGACACCAGCACCAGCACGGTCGCCGGGTTGGCGGCGCGGGCGGCGTCCAGCAGCCGTTCCTGCTGGGCGGGCAGCCGCAGGGTCGTACGGTCCTCGGTCTCGCGGCCGTTGATGTGGGGGTCGTTGCCCGCCACGACGAGCACCACGTCCGCCCCGGCGGCCACCCGGCGCACCGCGTCCTCGCCGCGCTCGGCGACGACCAGTTCGAAGACCTCCGGCTCGGCGCCGGATTCCGCGGCAACCTTCACGCCGTCGGCGGCGACCGACACATGGTGACCCGTCCCGAGGTGCCGGAGGAGGTGTCCGTTCCCGTGGGGTTCCAGGCGGAAGGTCTCCTGGACGACCCAGCCGCCGGGCTGGTCGGCGGAGGCGCGCAGGTAGCCGTCGTCGGCCACCGAGAGGTAACGGCCGTCGGGGGCGCGGAGGGTGAGCACGTCCTCGCCCCAGTCGATCAGCGCCAGTCCGGTTCCCTCGGCGTCGGTCGTGAGCGGCGGCAGGTCGGTGCGGCCGGTGAGGTCGGCCGGGTTCAGCGCGCCCTCGGCACCGCGCACCAGGTCGGCCGCGCCCGCCGCCTCCGGGACCCGCAGGAAGGCACCGGACGCCGTCCTGAGCCGGACGCGGTCCACGCCCTCCGCGAACTCGACGCGCTCGGCGCCGAACCGCTCGTACAGCCCCTCCAGCGGAGTCGACCGGTGCAGGAGGGTGCCGCTGTACCAGTCGAGCTTGCACTCGTCGGCGAGCAGTCCGACCACGGCGATCCGGGTGTCCGGGGCGAGCGGCAGGGTGCCGTCGTTCTGGAGCAGCACGACCGCCTGCTCGGCGGCCTCCCGCGCGAGGGCCCGGTGCTCGGGGGTGTCGAAGTCGGACACACCGGCGTTCGGGTCGTGCTCCGGGTCGAACTCGCCCAGCCGGAAGCGCACCGAGAGCTGCCGCCGTACCGCCGTGTCGATGTCCGCCTCCGTCAGCAGCCCCTGATCCAGGGCCCCTCGCACCCGCGCGACGATCTTCGAGCTGTCGGCGTCGTGGTCGGTGAAGCTGTCGACGCCGGCGAGGACGGCGGCCGCGGTGGCCTCCTCGTGGGTGTCGAAGTAGTGCTCGGAGACGACCAGGTTGGAGGGCGCGCCCGCGTCGGAGCACACCAGCAGGTCCTCGTCCGTCCAGGTGCGCAGCTGCTCGCGCAGATACGGGGAGACGTGGTTGGGGCGGCCGTTGACCAGGTTGTAGGCGGGCATCACCCCGGCGACGGCGCCTGCTGCGACGGTGTCCTTGAAGGCGCGCAGGTCGTACTCGTGCAGCACGCGCGGGCGGACCGAGGACGAGGTGATGTCACGGCCGGTCTCGTTGTTGTGGGCCAGCCAGTGCTTGAGGACCGGCGCCGTGCGCCAGTACGCCGGATGGCCGCCGCGCAGACCGTGCGTGTAGGCGGTGGCGATGGCCGAGGTCAGCTTCGGGTCCTCCGAGTAGCCCTCCTCGTTGCGTCCCCACAGCGGGTGGCGCAGCAGGTTCACGGTGGGGGACCAGACGTTGAGGCCGACCCGCCCGTCGCGGGCGCGCATCGCGCGGACCTCCTTCGACACCGCCTCGCCGACCCGGCGCACCAGCTCCGGGTTCCAGGTCGCGCCCAGACCCACGGCCTGCGGGAAGACGGTCGCGGGGCCCATCCAGGCCACGCCGTGCAGGGCCTCCTGGCCGGTGCGGAACGCGGCGACGCCGAGCCGTTCGACGGCGGGCGCGAACTGGTGCAGGAACGACACCTTCTCCGCCGGGGTCAGCCGGGCCAGCAGATCGTCGACGCGCTTCGCGAACGGCAGGCGGGGATCACGGAACGGCGGTGCGGACGGCGTAGACGGGTTCACCTGGGGGTCCCCTTGTACTGGAGCGTGTGCCGGAGCTTCTGGTGGAGCGTGTGCGGGAGCGACGTGTGGCTTTCGAAGCGCTTCGATGCTGGGCGGACCACAGGTCGGATGTCAAGAGACCTCGTCGCAACAAATGACGCCCCGCACCGATATTCCAAGCCCCCTGCACAAGGCATGTTTCGCGCAAACCTCCGAGGATTTCTTGGTAGTTGCCCTTGTGTACCTCCTGCCCTTCACTTAATCTCACAGCAACATCGAAGCGCTTCGACGACTCGTCGACCGCGAGGACTACCCCACGGGAACCGCGCAGTCCTCCGATCACCGGGGGCCGCCGGACGTGCTTCAGCTCAGCCAGTTCCACTACGAGACACCGCAGCCGACGGCCCTCCGCCGGGTGTCCTGGTGCGCCATGAAGGGTTGACGCAATGACGCCGAACGCCGCCTCCGCCGCCTCCTCACCCAGCCGGAGAAGCTTCCTCGCCTCCTCGGCGGTCGCCGCCGCCACGGTGGCGGGAGGGGTGCCGCTGCTCGCCGCCTGCGGCAGTTCGGACAACGGCTCCAGCGGGGGCTCCTCCTCGGGCAAGGGCGAGAAGAAGCTGCTGCCGGCGTTCGTGGCCAGCAACGTGGTGACGCCGGACATCCCCGCCAAGAACGGCTCGTCGATCGGCTTCACCAGCAAGCTCGACCTCGCCGGCCTCAAGACGTCGGTCCCGAAGAAGCTCGGGAAGGACGGCAAGGTCAGCATCATGTCGCCGTTCTGGGGCTCCCCGCCCAAGAGCGACAACGCTTACTACAAGGCCATGAACGACCTGATCGGCGTCGACGTCCAGTGGCAGAACCAGGACGGCAACACCTACGACCAGAAGCTCGGCGCCGTCCTCGCCTCCAGCGACGTACCGGACGTCGTGGTCGTTCCCAGCTGGAACATGGGCGGCAAGATCCCCAGCGCCATCATCGGCAAGTTCGCCGACCTCGGCCCGTACCTGTCCGGCGACAAGGTCAAGGAGTACCCGAACCTCGCCGCCATCCCCACCGACGCCTGGCGGCGCTGCATCTTCGGCGGCAAACTGCGCGGCCTGCCGCAGCCCTCCCCGTACGTCACCGGCATCACGCCCCTCTACCGCAAGGACATCTTCGACAAGCAGGGGTACCAGGTCCCGCGCTCGGCGGACGAGTTCATGGCCCTCGCCAAGGAGATCACCAACGCCAAGGCCAAGCGGTGGGCCTGCCTGGACATGAAGTGGACCGCCTTCCAGGCCTTCGGCGTACTGTCCGGCAGCGAGAAGCCGCTCGGCTGGAACATGGTCGGCGGCAAGCTCGTCAACCGCATCGAGACGGACGAGTACCTCGAGGCGCTCGAGTGGACCCGCAAGCTCTTCGCCGCCGGTGTCGTGCACCCCGACGCCCGGCTCGGCAAGAGCTCCGCCACCGACCCCGGCCCCAAGTTCGCGGCGGGCGAGTTCCTGATCTACGCCAACAACATCAGCCAGTGGTGGAGCCGCACCGCCGAACAGGCCACCCAGAACCCGGAGTACAAGATCTGGGGCATGGACATCTTCGGACACGACGGCGGCGACCCGACCCTGTGGGCCGAACAGCCCGCCGGCATCTTCGCCTTCATCAACAAGAAGGCGTCCGAGTCCGTCATCCGTGACGTGCTGGCCGTCGCCAACGTCACCGCCGCACCGTACGGCACCAAGGAGTACATGCTCACCAACTACGGCGTCGAGGGCACCCACTACACCGTCAAGGACGGCGTGCCCACCAAGACCGCCAAGGGCAACAACGAGGTCATCAACGCCTACGTCATGGTCGCGAGCCCCGCCGCCACCACGGCCCACCCCGACTTCCCCGAGGTCGCCAGGGCCCAGGTGGAGTGGCAGCAGCGGATGGGCGCCTTCACCAAGAAGTCCACCTTCTACGGCCAGCAGATCACCGAGCCGTCCCGCTACACCAACCTCTCCAACGACTTCGAGCAGCTGGAGGACGACATCACCCGCGGCCGCAAGAAGATCAGCGACATGCAGCAGGCCGTCTCCGACTGGAAGAGCAAGGGCGGCGACAAACTGCGCGACTGGTACCAGAAGCTGCTCGACGACAACGGCACCGCGGCGAGCTGACCGGACGGACCAGGCGGATCAGGCGGATCAGGGCAAGGAGAACGGCCGTGTCGCACAGCACGGTGCCTCGGACCACCGAGGCCGAGACGGGGGAGGCCCCGGCGGCGCCCGGGGACACCACCGGCACCACCCCCAGGAAGAAACCCACCGGAAAGCCGAGTCTGCGCCTCAGGTTCAGACGCGACCGCGTCCTGCTCCTGATGACGATGCCGGCCGTCCTCCTCGTCCTGCTCTTCAACTACGTGCCGATCCTCGGCAACATCGTCGCCTTCGAGGACTACGACCCCTACATCAGCGACAACGGCATCGTCGCGATGCTGCACAGCCCCTGGGTCGGCCTCGACAACTTCCAGCGGATCTTCGAGGACACCGCGTTCTGGCACGCCGTCCAGAACACCCTCGTCCTGTTCTTCCTCCAGCTGGTGCTGTACTTCCCGATCCCCATCCTGCTCGCGCTGCTCATCAACAGCGTGGTCAGGCCCCGGATACGGGCCGTGTCGCAGGCCATCCTCTACCTGCCGCACTTCTTCTCCTGGGTCCTCGTCATCGCCGTCTTCCAGCAGCTGTTCGGCGGCGCGGGACTGCTCTCCCAGCTGATGCGGCAGCACGGGATGGACGGGCTGAGCGTCATGACCGACCCGGACACCTTCAAGTTCCTGGTCACCGCGCAGACCGTGTGGAAGGACTCCGGCTGGGGGATCATCGTCTTCCTCGCCGCCCTCGCCTCCGTCAGCCCCGACCTCTACGAGGCCGCCGCCATGGACGGCGCGGGCCGCTGGCGCCGCATGTGGCACGTCACCCTGCCCGCGCTGCGCCCGGTCGTCGCCCTGCTGCTGGTGCTGCGCGTCGGCGACGCCCTCACCGTCGGCTTCGAGCAGATCCTGCTCCAGCGCGACGCCGTCGGCCCCGGCGCGGCGGAGGTCCTCGACACCTTCGTGTGGTGGACCGGCGTCCGCAACCAGGACTTCGGCTACGCCGCCGCGGCCGGACTCGTCAAGGGCGTGGTCGGCCTGTGCCTGGTCCTCGCCGCGAACAAGGTGGCCCATCTCATGGGCGAGCAGGGGGTGTACCAGAAGTGACCGCCGTGACCGAACAGCCCGTGCGCGAGCCCGCGCTCCGTACCGAACGGCCGCGCAGGCCCTGGTCCGCACCGCCGCGCCCGGTGTGGGAGGAGCCTCCCGGCAGGGCCGGCCTCGCGAGCAAGGGCCTGGTGCTCTTCCTCGCCTGCTTCGCGATCCTCTTCCCGCTGTGGATCGTCGTCGTGACCAGCCTGTCGTCGCGGAAGACCATCGACGAGGCCGGCGGCCTGGTGATGGTCCCCAAGGGCATCACCCTCGTCGCCTACCGCGAACTGCTCAGCGGCGGCCAGGTCACCCGCGCCACCGTCATCAGCGTCCTCATCACCCTCGTCGGCACGCTGTTCTCCATGACGGTGTCCGTCCTGTGCGCCTACGGCCTCTCCCGCACCGGGTCGCTCGGACACCGCTGGTTCCTGATGATCCTGCTCGCCACCATGTTCTTCAGCGCGGGCCTGATCCCGACCTACCTGCTCGTGCAGTCCCTCGGCCTGACCGACACCTACCTCGCACTGATCCTGCCGAGCGCCGTCAGCGTCTTCAACATCCTCGTGCTGCGCGGGTTCTTCACCGGCATCTCGCCCGAACTCATCGACAGCGCCCGCATCGACGGGGCCGGCGACTTCCGGATCCTGTGGCAGATCGTCATGCCGCTGTCCCGGGCCGTCCTCGCCGTGATCACCCTGTTCTACGCGGTGGGCTACTGGAGCGCCTGGTTCAACGCGTCCCTGTACCTCAACGACCAGGACATGATGCCGTTGCAGAACGTCATGATCCAGCTCGTCCAGAAACAGGAGGCCCCGGTCGGGCTCGGCCAGGCCATCAAGACCGGCGAACTGTCCGGCCTCGCCGTGCAGATGGCGGTCATGGTGATGGCCCTGCTGCCGGTGGCCGTGCTGTCGCCGTTCGTCCAGAAGCACTTCAAGAAGGGCATGCTCACCGGTGCGGTCAAGGGCTAGCGCCCGCGGGAGCCGGGTGCGTGTCGCTGACCGCGGTTCTTCGTCTGCGGGTGCGTCGTGGCTGGTCGCGCAGTTCCCCGCGCCCCTTTCGGGGCGCTTCCGGAAGCCCCTAGCTATTCAGGAGAGGTAGGACAATGCCTGCGGGTTCTGGCCCCACGCTCGCCGACGCCGCGCGCGGGCGCATCCTCTTCGGCGGGGACTACAACCCCGAGCAGTGGCCCGAGGAGGTCTGGGCCGAGGACGTGCGGCTGATGCGGGACGCCGGGGTCAACTCGGTCACCCTCGGCGTGTTCTCCTGGGCGAAGATCGAACCGCAGCCCGGGGAGCGGGAGTTCGGGTGGCTGGACCGGCTCATGGACCTGATGCACGACAACGGCGTCGGCGTCGTCCTGGCCACCCCCACCTCCTCCCCGCCTCCGTGGCTCGGCCGGCTGCACCCCGACACCCTGCCCCGGGACGCCGACGGACGCGTCGAGTGGTGGGGCGGACGGCAGCACTTCTCGCACTCCAGCGCCACCTACCGCCGCTACGCCGCCGCCGTCACCGAGGACCTGGCCGCCCGCTACGCGGACCACCCCGCCCTCACGATGTGGCACATCAACAACGAGTACTGCACCGCCGACCACGGCGACGAGGCCGCCGCCGCCTTCCGCCGCTGGCTGCGCGACCGCCACGGCACCCTCGACGCCCTCAACACCGCCTGGGGCACCGCCTTCTGGAGCCAGGGCTACGACAGCTGGGACGGCGTCCTGCCGCCCCGGCACGCCCACTACCGCAACAACCCCGCCCAGATCCTGGACTTCCGCCGCTTCACCTCCGACATGCTGCTGGAGTGCTACACCGCCGAACGCGACATCGTCGTCCGGCACACCCCGCACCTCCCGGTGACCACCAACTTCATGCCCCTGTGGATCGGCCAGGACGGCTGGCGCTGGGCCCGGGAGGAGGACGTCGTCTCCGTCGACCTCTACCCCGACCCGCGCGACCCGTCCGGCGCCCAGCAGGGCGCCCTCGTGCAGGACCTCACCCGCTCGCAGGCACGCGGTCCGTGGATGCTCATGGAACAGGCGGCGGGCGCCGTCAACTGGCGCGGCGTCAACCAGCCCAAACCGCGCGGCCTCAACCGGCTCTGGTCGTTGCAGGCCGTGGCGCGCGGCGCCGACGCCGTCTGCTACTTCCAGTGGCGCCAGTCCCGGCAGGGCGCCGAGAAGTTCCACTCCGGGATGCTCTCGCACGCGGGGGAGGAGGGCCGTACCTTCCAGGAGGTCAAGCGCATCGGCGCCGAACTCGCCGCGCTCGGACCGGAGGTGAGCGGCAGCCGGGTGAGCGCCGAGGTGGCCGTGCTGCACGACTGGGACGCCTGGTGGGCCGCCGCGCAGGACGGCCGGCCCTCCACCGAGGTGGACCACGCGACCGTCCTCACCGCCTGGCACCGCGCCCTGTGGGAGGCCCACCTCACCGCCGACTTCGCCCACCCGGAGCACGACCTCGCCCGCTACCGACTGGTCCTCGCACCCCAGTTGCACGTCCTGACCGACGCCGCGATCGACAACCTCCTCGGCTACGTCCGCGGCGGCGGCACCCTGGTGTGCGGCTTCCTCACCGGCATCGCCGACCAGGACGACCGGATCCGCCCCGGCGGCATGGACGCCCGGCTGCGCGACCTGTTCGGCATCCGCACCCTGCACGAGTGGTGGCCGCTGCCGCCGGGGGAGACCGTCGGCTGCGAGGGCTTCCGGGGCACGCTCTGGTCGGAGGAGATCGAGGCGGTGCCCGGCGCGGCGGAGACCGTCCCGTACCGGGGCGGCGAACTCGACGGCCTGCCCGCCGTCCTGCGCCGCGACCGGGCCTGGTACCTCTCCACGCTCCCCGAGCCGGACGCCCTGCGCGAACTGCTCGCCCGGATCGCCGCCGGGGCGGGCGTCCGGCCCGTGCTCGACGGGCTGCCCGCGGGCGTCGAGGCCGTCCGCCGCGGTGAGCTGCTGTTCCTGCTCAACCACGGCCGCGAGCCGGTCACCGTCCCCGTCCCGGGCACCCACCGCGACCTGCTCACCGGTGCTCCGGTCACGGACGAGACCGTGCTCGGCCGCTACGACGTGAAGGTGCTGAGGCCATGACGGCGACCGCGACGGACGGCCCCCTGCCCACCGTCCCCGTCCACGGCACCTGGGAGCCGGACCCCGCCGCCCGCTGGGAGGACGGCTTCCTCAGCGGCAACGGCCGCCACGGCGCCCTGGTGTCCGGTACTCCGGACGAGGACCGGGTCGTCGTCACCCACCACACCCTGGTCCGCCCCAACGGCTCCGAGCACGCCCGCCCGCCGCGGCTGGCGGACCGGCTCGCCGAGCTCCAGGACCGGCTGCTGGCAGGCGAGACCGCCGCCGCCGACGACTTCACGGACGGCCGTGAGCTTCAGTGGGTGCAACCCTTCCACCCCGCCTTCCAGATCCTGCTGGGCGAACCGCCCGCCCCGGCCCGGTTCCACCGCCGCTCGGTCGACTTCACCACCGGCGAGGTGACCACCGCCCGCGACGGCCTGCTCAGCCGGGTCTTCGTCTCCCGCGCCGACGACGTGATCGTCCAGCACCTCACCGCCCCGGCCGCCGGACCCGCCCTCACCCGCACCGTCTCCCTCGACCACCGCCTCCCCGGCGTCCCCGCCGACCTCGGTGTCGGCCACGGCGCCGTCCTCACCCCCGAGGGCGCCCTGCTCACCCTGCGCGCCCGCTACCCCGGCAGCGACCGCGCCTACACCGGTGTCACCCTGATCGCGGTCACCGGCGGCACCACCACCCTCGCCGGGCCCGGCCTGCGCGTCGAGGACGCCGGGACCGTGCTGATCCTCACCCGGGTACGGCGGCACACCGGCGAACTCGACGTGACCGAGGAGGCGCGCGCCCTGCGCGACGTCCTCACGGGCCGCGGCTACGACGACCTCCTCGCCCGCCACCTCGCCGAGCACCGCACCGCCTACACCCGCGTCACCCTCGACCTCGCCGCGGAGCCCGCCGAACGCGCGCTCCCCGGCAGCGAACTGCTGAAGCGCCCCGGCAGCCCGGCACTCCTCGAACGGCTCTTCGCCGCCGGCCGCTATCACCTCCTCTCCGCCAGCGGCCTGTTCCCGCCCCGCCTCACCGGCCTGTGGACCGGGGACTGGGACACCGCCTGGTCCGGCGCCTTCACCACCGACGCCAACCTCAACCTCCAGACCGCCTCGGCCGCCGCCGGCGCCCTCCCCGAGGTCACCGAGGCCCACGCCCGCCTGATCCGGCACCAGTGGGAGCACTGGCGGGCCAACGCCCGCGACATCCTCGGCACCCGGGGCGTCCTCGCCCCCGCCCACACCGACGGCGAGTCCGGGTACCTGTTCCACTACAACCGCGAGTACCCGCTCCATCTGTGGACCGCGGGAGCCGACTGGCTGCTCAAACCGCTCGTCGACCACGACGAGACCACCGGCACCCGCGACCCGCGCACCGCCGCCGCACTCGCCGAGGTCGCCACGTTCTACGAGGACTTCCTCACCCGCACCGACGCCGACGGACATCTCGTCGTCGTCCCCTCCTACTCGCCCGAGAACCGTCCCGCGAACGCCGGCCCGGTCACCCTCGACGCGGCCATGGACCTCTCCGCCGCCCGCCACGCCCTGCACACGGCCGCCGACCACCGTCCGGGTCCCGACGCCGACCGCTGGCGCGCGCTCGCCGACCGGCTCCCGCCGCACCGGATCAACGCCGACGGCGCGCTCGCCGAATGGGCCCGGCCCGGCCTCGAGGACACCTACGACCACCGCCACCTCAGCCACCTCTACGGTGTCTGGCCCCTCGACGAGATCAACCCCTACGACACCCCCGGCCTCGCCGGGGCCGCCCACCGCGCCCTCGAACTGCGCGGCGCGGAGAACGAGTCGGCGCACGGCTACCTCCACCACGCCCTGATCGCCGCCCGCCTCAGGGACCCGGGGCGGGTCACGAACGCCCTCCGGGCCGTCCTGGAGGGGGACTTCTTCCACGACTCCCTGATGAGCGCCCACTATCCCCACCGGCACGTCTACAACGCCGACGCCGCGCACACCCTGCCCGCCGTGCTGATCGAGATGCTCGTCCAGTCCACCCCGGACCGCCTGGTCCTGCTGCCCGCGCTCCCGGCGGCGTACCCGCGGGGCGAACTGCGCGGGATCCGGACCCGGTTCGGTGCCGAACTCGATCTGACCTGGGCCCCCGACGGCCTGCGGGCCGTGCTCCGCCCCCACCGCACCCACCGTGTCGAACTCCGGACTTCCTCCGGTGCGCGGCCGCTCGACCTCGTCGCCGGAGAAGACCACGTCCTCACCCTGGGGACGTGGTGAGCCAGAAAGATCCCCCGTGACTCCCCCCACCCATGGAAGGGACACCATGGCACCAAGCAGCACGCTCAGCCGCATCACCAAGGCCCTGCTGGCCCCCGCGCTGGCGCTCGGCGCCACCGTCGGGCTCGCCTCCGCCCCCGCCTCGGCCGCCGTCTGGAACTCCTGCGACCAGTGGGGCAGCACCACCCTCGACGGCTACACCCTCTACAACGACATCTGGGGCTCCGGCGCCGGCAGCCAGTGCATCTGGGCCAACTCCGGCACCAACTGGGGAGTCTGGGCCGACCACCCCAACACCGGCGGCATCAAGGCGTACCCCAACGCCAAGAAGGTGATCAACAAGTCGATCACCTCGCTCGGTTCGCTCAGCAGCAGCTACAACGTGACCGTGCCGTCGTCCGGCGCGTACAACACGTCGTACGACATCTGGGACACCGCCTACGACTACGAGATCATGCTCTGGGTCAACAAGACCGGTGCCGTGGGCCCGCTCGGCACCTCGCAGGGCACCCTGACCCTCGGCGGCTCCACCTGGACCGTCTACAAGGGCAACAACGGCGCCAACGACGTCTTCTCGTTCGTCCGCTCCTCGAACTCCTCGTCCGGCACGGTGACCATCCTGCCGATCCTCAAGTGGATCAAGGACACCAAGGGCTGGTTCGGCAACGTGACCATCGGGGACGTCCAGTTCGGCTACGAGATCACCAGCTCGTCCGGAGGACTGAACTTCGTCACCAACAGCCTGACCGTCAGCAGCAGTTGAGCCGGCACCGCTGAGGCTCGCCCGTGGCACGCGGCCGGTTCCGCTCCCCCGGGACCGGCCGTGCCCGTGTCCGGCCCCGTGAGGGCGCCGACAGGGCGGGCGTCAGGAGGCCGGGTGTCGTCGGGCCGGGTGTCAGGAGGTCCCGGCGGGGGCCGGACCCGTGCTCGTCCGCACGGTCAGCTCGGGGGCCAGCAGCACCACCTCGTCGCTGCCACAGCCCTTCAGCTTGGCCACCAGCCGGGTCACGGCGTGCCGTCCCATCTCCTGGGCGGGGATGGCGACCGAGGTCAGCCGGACGGAGGCCTGGGCGGCGACCTGCTCGGGACAGATCGCGACCACCGACACGTCCTCGGGCACCGCCCGGCCCTGCTGGCGCAGCAGCGCGAGCAGGGGTTCCACCGCCGATTCGTTCTGCACCACGAACCCGGAGGTGCCGGGCCGCTCGTCGAAGATCCGGGCGAGGGTCAGCATCATCGCGTCGTACCCGCCCTCGCACGGCCGGTGCAGCAGCCGGACACCCAGCTCCCGGGCCCGGGAGCGCAGCCCGTCGAGGGTGCGCTCGGCGAACCCGGTGTGCCGCTCGTAGACCGCCGGGGCCTCGCCGATGACGGCGACGTCGCGGTGCCCGAGCATCGCCAGATGCTCCACGCACAGTGCGCCCGTCGCCCGCCAGTCCAGATCGACGCAGGTCAGGGCGGAGGTGTCGGCGGGCAGTCCGATCAGCACCGAGGGCTGGTCGGTGCTGCGCAGCAGGGGCAGCCGCTCGTCGTCCAGTTCGACGTCCATCAGGATCATCGCGTCGGCGAGCCCGCTGCCGGTGACGCGGCGCACCGCGTCGGGGCCTTCCTCGCCGGTGAGCAGCAGCACGTCGTAGCCGTGGGTGCGGGCCGTGGCGGCCACGGCCACGGCGATCTCCATCATCACGGGCACGTACATGTCGGTGCGCAGGGGGATCATCAGGGCGATGATGTTCGACCGGTTGCTGGCCAGGGCGCGGGCGCCCGCGTTCGGGTGGTAGCCGAGCAGCCGGATGCTCTCCTCGACCCGCTGCCGGGTGGTGACGGAGATGGACCGCTTGCCGCTGAGGACGTAGCTCACCGTGCTCGCCGAGACTCCGGCGTGCTGGGCGACCTCGGCGAGGGTGACCATCCGGCTCTCCCGATGATGTGAAGCGCTTCGACAGTGCGCGGAGTGGGTGCTGACGGTGCGTGGGGGCGGTTCGACAGTAGCCCCAGCGGAGGTGGGTGTCCATAGCCTGTCGAAGCGCTTCGACTGCGGGCCGTGAGGGTTGTGGTGGCGGCGTGCTGCCCGGTGGGTGCGATGTCCCCCGAACGCCGCACCGGGGCTGGTGGGTGCGGCCCGTTTCCGGTACGAACGATCCAGTGGCACTGGTCGTTACCTGTCGATCAGTGATGATCGATATCGAATGATGCCGACCGATGCTGATCGGCGATGAACCGTCCCCCTTCGTCCCCGTAAGTGGCGAGGTGAACCTCATGTCCGCCCCCACCACCCCCTCATCGCACCGCCCCACCGTCACCGAGCACGAGGCCCGCAAGGTGGCCGAGGCCGCCCGGGACCAGGACTGGCGCAAGCCCAGCTTCGCCAAGGAACTGTTCCTCGGCCGGTTCCGGCTCGACCTCATCCACCCGCACCCGCTCCCCTCCGGCGAGGCCGTGCGACGCGGGGAGGAGTTCCTCGACCGCCTCCGGGTCTTCGTCGAGACGAAGATCGACGCCGCCCGTATCGAACGCGAGGCCCGCATCCCCGACGAGGTCATCGCCGGCCTCAAGGAACTCGGCGCGCTCGGCATGAAGATCGACCCGAAGTACGGCGGCCTCGGGCTCACCCAGGTGTACTACAACAAGGCCCTCGCCCTGATCGGCTCCGCGAGCCCCGCCGTCGGCGTGCTGCTCTCCGCGCACCAGTCGATCGGCGTGCCGCAGCCGCTGAAGATGTTCGGCACCCAGGAGCAGAAGGACGCCTTCCTGCCGCGCTGCGCCCGCACCGACATCAGCGCCTTCCTGCTCACCGAGCCCGATGTCGGCTCCGACCCGGCCCGCCTCGCGACCACGGCCGTCCCGGACGGCGACGACTACGTCCTCGACGGGGTGAAACTGTGGACCACCAACGGCGTGGTCGCCGACCTGCTGGTGGTGATGGCCCGGGTGCCCGCGGGCGAGGGCCACAAGGGCGGTATCACCGCGTTCGTCGTGGAGAGCTCCTCGCCCGGCGTCACCGTCGAGAACCGCAACGCCTTCATGGGGCTGCGCGGCATCGAGAACGGCGTCACCCGCCTCCACCGGGTGCGGGTCCCCGCCGCGAACCGCATCGGCCCCGAGGGCGCGGGCCTCAAGATCGCGCTGACCACGCTCAACACCGGACGCCTGTCGCTGCCCGCGTCCTGCGTCGCCGCGGGCAAGTGGTGTCTGAAGGTCGCCCGCGAATGGTCGGCCGCGCGCGAGCAGTGGGGCAAGCCGATCGCACGGCACGAGGCGGTCGGCGCGAAGATCTCCTTCATCGCGGCCACCACCTTCGCCCTGGAGGCCGTCAGCGACCTCGCCGCGCAGATGGCCGACGAGAACCGCAACGACATCCGCATCGAGGGCGCCCTCGCCAAGCTGTACGCCTCCGAGATGGGCTGGCTGATCGCCGACGAACTCGTCCAGATCCGCGGCGGGCGCGGCTTCGAGACGGCCGAGTCGCTCGCGGCGCGCGGCGAACGCGCCGTACCGGCCGAACAGGTGCTGCGCGACCTGCGCATCAACCGCATCTTCGAGGGCTCGACCGAGATCATGCACCTGCTGATCGCCCGCGAGGCCGTCGACGCCCACCTCTCGGTCGCCGGCGACCTCATCGACCCCGCCAAGTCCCTGACCGACAAGGCGCGGGCGGGCGCGAACGCCGGTGTCTTCTACGCCAGGTGGCTGCCCAGGCTGGTCGCAGGACCGGGCCAGGTCCCGGGCTCCTACGGCGGGTTCCGGCACGCCACCGACCTCTCCGTCCATCTGCGCTTCGTCGAACGGCACGCCCGCAAGCTGGCCCGCGCCACCTTCTACGGCATGTCCCGCTGGCAGGGCCGGATGGAGACCAAGCAGGTCTTCCTGGGCCGGATCGTCGACATCGGCGCCGAACTGTTCGCGATGAGCGCGGCCTGCGTACGCGCCGAGATGCTGCGCGGCCAGGGTGACAACGGCACCGAGGCGTACCGTCTGGCCGACGCCTTCTGCCGCCAGGCCCGGATCCGGGTCGGGGAACTCTTCGACCGGCTGTGGACCAACACCGACGGCACCGACCGCAAGGTGGCGGCGGGCGTCATGGAAGGCGCCTACGCCTGGCTGGAGCGCGGCATCGTCGACCTGTCGGGCGAGGACCCCTGGATCGCGGACACCACCCCGGGCGCGTCCACGGCCGAGAACGTCCACCGGCACGCCGGGTGAACACCTCCTACCGGCTGCCCGGTGGCATCAGTCACCGCGCCCGCCGAACGGTGCCTCCCGCTCGCGGTGAGTTCCCGCGTCCGCCGGCAGTCGCCCGTCGACGTCGATCGGGGTCCTCGTCATGGCGGCACCTCTTCATGTCCGACGGAACGGTTCATATGTCCGCGATGTCGCGCTCACCGCCGGGCGCGCTGTCCTGCGGACGCCCGCTTGACGCAACAATGGGGGGATGACCGACAGTCCAGCAGCCCCCCTCGCCGACCCGCACCTCGTCTACGACCCCGTCGCCGGAGACGGCCCCAAGGACGTGGTGATCCTCGGCTCCACCGGGTCCATCGGCACCCAGGCCATCGACCTCGTGCTGCGCAACCCGGACCGCTTCCGGGTCACCGCGCTCTCCGCCAACGGCGGCCGGGTCGGCCTCCTCGCCGAGCAGGCGCACCGGCTGCGGGTGCGGACCGTCGCGGTCGCCCGCGAGGACGCCGTACCGGCGCTGCGCGAGGCGCTCGCCGCACGGTACGGCGCCGGGGAGCCGCTCCCCGAGATACTCGCCGGACCCGGCGCGGCCGGCGAGACCGCCGCCTCCGACTGCCACACGGTCCTCAACGGCATCACCGGCTCCATCGGTCTCGCCCCCACCCTCGCCGCCCTGGAGGCGGGCCGCACCCTCGCGCTCGCCAACAAGGAGTCGCTGATCGTGGGCGGCCCGCTGGTCAAGGCGCTCGCCGAGCCCGGCCAGATCATCCCGGTCGACTCCGAGCACGCCGCCCTCTTCCAGGCACTGGCCGCCGGCAGCCGGGCCGATGTGCGCAAGCTGGTCGTGACCGCCTCCGGCGGCCCCTTCCGCGGCCGGACCAGGGACCAGCTCGCCCGGGTGACCGTCGAGGAGGCCCTGGCCCACCCCACCTGGGCCATGGGACCGGTGATCACCATCAACTCCGCGACCCTCGTCAACAAGGGCCTGGAGGTCATCGAGGCGCACCTGCTGTACGACATTCCCTTCAGCCGGATTGAGGTGGTCGTGCACCCGCAGTCGTATGTCCACTCGATGGTTGAATTCACGGACGGCTCCACGCTCGCCCAGGCGACGCCCCCCGACATGCGCGGGCCCATCGCCATCGGTCTCGGCTGGCCCGAACGCGTCCCGGACGCGGCGCCCGCCTTCGACTGGACCAAGGCGTCGACGTGGGAGTTCCACCCCCTCGACGACGAGGCGTTCCCCGCGGTCTCCCTCGCCCGCCAGGTGGGCGGCCTCGGCGGCACCGCGCCTGCGGTGTTCAACGCCGCCAACGAGGAGTGCGTGGAGGCGTTCCGCACCGGCACGCTGCCCTTCAACGGGATCATCGACACGGTGACCCGGGTGGTGGAGGAACACGGACGGCCCAGCGCGGGAACTTCTCTCACCGTCGCGGACGTCCTCGATGCGGAGACCTGGGCGCGGGCCCGGGCCCGCGAACTGACAGCGCAGACGACTTCGGCGACCGCGGAGGCTCGTGCATGACCGCTTTGATGATGATCCTCGGCATAGTCGTCTTCGCGTTCGGCTTGCTGATCTCGATCGCATGGCACGAGCTCGGCCACCTCTCCACGGCCAAGCTCTTCGGCATCCGCGTGCCGCAGTACATGGTCGGCTTCGGCCCGACCGTGTGGTCGCGCAGGAAGGGCGAGACGGAGTACGGCTTCAAGGCCGTCCCCATGGGCGGCTACATCCGCATGATCGGCATGTTCCCGCCCGGCGACGACGGCCGGATCACCGCCCGCTCCACCTCACCGTGGCGCGGCATGATCGAGGACGCCCGCTCGGCGGCCTTCGAGGAACTCGAACCCGGCGACGACACGCGCCTGTTCTACACACGCGCCCCGTGGAAGCGGGTCATCGTGATGTTCGCGGGCCCCTTCATGAACCTGATCCTGGCCGTGGCGCTGTTCCTCACGGTCCTCATGGGCTTCGGCATCGCCCAGCAGACCACCTCCGTCAGCTCCGTGTCCCAGTGCGTCATCGCCCAGAGCGAGAACCGCGACACCTGCAGGACGGGTGACCAGCCCTCCCCGGCCGCCGCCGCGGGCCTGAAGGCCGGCGACAAGATCGTCTCGTTCGACGGGGTGAGCACCGGCAGCTGGAACCAGCTCTCCGACCTGATCCGCGCCAACCCCGGCAAGGAGGTGCCGATCGTCGTCCAGCGCCAGGGGAAGCAGCTCACCCTGCACGCGAAGATCGCCACCAACCAGGTCGCCCAGAAGGACTCCAGCGGCCAGATCGTCCAGGGCAAGTACGTCACCGCCGGCTTCCTCGGCTTCAGCGCCGCCACCGGCGTCGTACGCCAGGACTTCGGCCAGTCCGTCACCTGGATGAGCGACCGCGTCGGCGAGGCCGTCGACTCCATCGCGGCCCTGCCCGGCAAGATCCCCGCCCTCTGGGACGCCGCCTTCAACGGAGCCCCCCGCCAGGCCGACTCCCCGATGGGCGTGGTCGGCGCGGCCCGCGTCGGCGGTGAGATCTTCACCCTGGACATCCCGGCCACCCAGCAGCTGGCGATGTTCGTGATGCTGGTCGCCGGCTTCAACCTCTCCCTGTTCCTCTTCAACATGCTCCCCCTCCTCCCCCTGGACGGCGGCCACATCGCCGGCGCCCTCTGGGAGGCACTGCGCCGCAACACCGCCCGCGTGCTGCGCCGCCCCGACCCGGGCCCGTTCGACGTGGCGAAACTGATGCCGGTGGCCTATGTGGTGGCCGGGATCTTCGTCTGCTTCACCCTGCTCGTCCTGGTGGCGGACGTCGTCAACCCCGTCAAAATCTCCTAGCAACCCGCGGTTCAACGGCGGCCCGGGACGCGTGCTCCCGGGCCGCCGCCTTGTGGGCGGATCCACCGGCGTGAGGTGCCCGGGGCGTCGCCGGTGCCGTAATCTCGAAGCCTGGAGCCCGCCGTTTCCGGGACCCGACCTTGATTCACGACTTGGGGTTGCACAGCAGATGACTGCGATTTCTCTCGGCATGCCGTCCGTTCCGACCACCCTCGCAGAGCGCCGGAAGAGCCGACAGATCCAGGTCGGCACCGTGGCGGTCGGCGGGGACGCGCCCGTGTCGGTCCAGTCGATGACCACGACCCGCACGTCGGACATCGGGTCGACACTGCAACAGATCGCGGAACTGACGGCGTCCGGCTGCCAGATCGTCCGCGTGGCGTGTCCGACGCAGGACGACGCGGACGCGCTCGCGGCGATCGCGGGCAAGTCGCAGATCCCGGTGATCGCGGACATCCATTTCCAGCCGAAGTACGTGTTCGCCGCGATCGAGGCCGGGTGCGCGGCGGTCCGCGTCAACCCGGGCAACATCAAGAAGTTCGACGACCAGGTCAGGGAGATCGCCAAGGCCGCCAAGGACCACGGCACCCCCATCCGGATCGGCGTCAACGCGGGCTCCCTGGACCGGCGGCTGCTGCAGAAGTACGGCAAGGCGACGCCGGAGGCGCTGGTGGAGTCGGCGCTGTGGGAGGCGTCGCTGTTCGAGGAGCACGACTTCCGCGACATCAAGATCTCCGTCAAGCACAACGACCCGGTCGTGATGATCGAGGCCTACCGTCAGCTGGCCGCACAGTGCGAGTACCCGCTGCACCTCGGCGTCACGGAGGCCGGCCCGGCGTTCCAGGGCACCATCAAGTCGGCGGTGGCGTTCGGCGCGCTGCTGTCCCAGGGCATCGGGGACACCATCCGGGTGTCGCTCTCGGCGCCTCCCGTGGAGGAGGTCAAGGTCGGCAACCAGATCCTGGAGTCGCTGGGCCTGAGGCCGCGCCGCCTGGAGATCGTCTCCTGCCCGTCGTGCGGACGCGCGCAGGTGGACGTGTACAAGCTGGCCGAGGAGGTCACGGCGGGACTGACCGGTATGGAGGTCCCGCTGCGGGTCGCCGTCATGGGCTGTGTGGTCAACGGCCCCGGTGAGGCGCGGGAGGCCGACCTGGGTGTGGCCTCCGGCAACGGCAAGGGACAGATCTTCGTGAAGGGCGAGGTCATCAAGACCGTCCCGGAGTCGAAGATCGTCGAGACCCTGATCGAGGAGGCCATGAAGCTGGCCGAGCAGATGGAGGCCGACGGCGTCGCCTCCGGCGAGCCCGAGATCTCCGTCACCGGCTGACCCACCCGTACCGAGCCGCCGGGTCCGACGGAAACCGCCGGGACCGGCTGCCCGTCCGGGCCGTGCCGTCCCGGCCCTGGTCGTTTCGCCTGTCTTCGGTGTTCCGGCCGGGGCCCGGCATCCCGCTCGCTCTCGCCCCGGACCGCTCTCGCCCGACCGCGGAGGACCGTCCCGATGGCCCCTGCCGTCCCGGCTGTGGCCGTCCGGGACGGCATCGTGCGGCACCCCGTACCGTCGGCGGGTACAGTGCGGGGATCAGCAGCCCCTCAGGGTGAGGCCCCGCACACGTGTTGACGCAGACCACCTCCCGCGTGCTCGAACCGAGCGATCTGGATGCCGCGCTCGCCGTCCTCGACCGTGAGCCGGTCGTGAACGCCTTCGTCACCGCCCGGGTCCAGGTCGCGGGACTCGACCCGTGGCGCCTCGGCGGCGAGATGTGGGGCTGGTACGAGGACGGCATGCTCACGTCCCTGTGCTACGCGGGCGCCAACCTCGTCCCCATCTGCGCCACCCCCCGCGCCGTACGCGCCTTCGCCGACCGCGCCCGCCGGGCCGGCCGCCGCTGCTCCTCCGTCGTCGGCCCCTCCGGCCCCACCGCCGAACTGTGGCGGCTCCTCGAACCGCACTGGGGCCCGGCCCGCGAGGTCCGCGCCCACCAGCCGCTCATGACGGCCGACCGCATGCCCGACGACATCGCCCCCGATCCGTACGTCCGCCGCATCCGCAAGGACGAGCTGGAGGCGATCATGCCGGCGTGCGTGGCGATGTTCACCGAGGAGGTCGGCATCTCCCCGCTGGCCGGGGACGGCGGCCTCCTCTACCAGGCCCGGGTCGCCGAACTCGTCGGCTCGGGACGCTCGTTCGCCCGCCTCGACGAACACGGCAAGGTCGTCTTCAAGGCGGAGATCGGCGCGGCCACGCCGAAGGCATGCCAGATCCAGGGCGTCTGGGTGGCTCCCGAGTACCGCGGCCAGGGCTACGCCGCCCCCGGCATGGCCGCCGTCCTGCGCTACGCCCTCGCCGACGTCTCACCCGTCGTCAGCCTGTACGTCAACGACTTCAACACGGCGGCCCGGCGCACGTACCACCGCGTCGGCTTCCGGGAGATCGGCGAGTTCATGAGCGTCCTGTTCTGAACGGAACCCCCGTGGTCCGCGCGGCACCGGGCGCCCGCCGCCGCATAGCACAGGGCGTCCGCCCGCCGCACACCCCCGCGACCCGCCTGTAGGCTCCGGCCATGGACCCCGTAATCGGCCCCCTCGACCTGTCCGCCCACGTGGACGAGGCCCTGGCCGTGCAGGCCGTCGCCTTCGGTCTGGGCGCCGACGAAGTGGCCGTCCGGCGTCAGATCGTCCTGCGGCACATGACCAACCCCGGCGCACGGGCACTCGGAGCCACCGTCGGCGACACCCTCGTCGGCTTCGTCTACGGCATGCCCAACGACCGTATGCACTGGTGGTCCACCGTCGTCGAGCCGTATCTGCGCGCCCGCGGCACCGACGAGTGGCTCGACGACTCCTTCGTGATCACCGAACTGCACGTCCACCCGGAGTACCAGAACCGGGGCATCGGCCGTGCCCTGATCACCCTGCTCACCGACGGCGCCCCCCAGCCCCGCTCGATCCTCTCCGCGATCGACACCGACAGCCCGGCCCGCGCCCTGTACCGCTCCCTCGGCTACCAGGACCTCGCCCGCCAGGTCCATTTCCCCAGCGCCCCCAAGCCGTACGCCGTGATGGGCGCCCCCCTGCCGCTGCTGCGCCGGTGAGGCCGTAAACGGATTTCCGGCCGCGGCGGCCACCGGGCTAACCTCCAAGGCACAACCCTTCCCCGGCAGGAGTACGAGAACCATGGTGAACGCACCGGTCCAGCGCATGTCCCAGTTGATGGCCAAGACGTTGCGCGACGACCCGGCGGACGCCGAGGTCCTCAGCCACAAGCTGCTCGTCCGGGCCGGCTACGTGCGCCGCACCGCCGCCGGCGTCTGGAGCTGGCTGCCGCTGGGGAAGAAGGTGCTCGCCAACGTCGAGCGCATCGTCCGCGAGGAGATGGACGCCATCGGCGCCCAGGAGGTGCTGCTCCCCGCGCTGCTGCCGAGGGAGCCCTACGACGCGACCGGCCGCTGGGACGAGTACGGCCAGGAGCTGTTCCGCCTCAAGGACCGCAGGGGCGGCGACTATCTCCTCGGCCCGACCCACGAGGAGATCTTCACCCTGCTGGTGAAGGACCAGGCGTCCTCCTACAAGGACCTGCCGGTGATCCTGTACCAGATCCAGACCAAGTTCCGTGACGAGGCCCGCCCCCGCGCCGGCATCCTGCGCGGCCGTGAGTTCCTGATGAAGGACTCGTACTCCTTCGACCTCTCCGACGAGGGCCTCGGCGAGTCCTACGCCCTGCACCGCCAGGCCTACCAGCGGATCTTCGAGCGGCTCGGCCTCGACTACCGTATCTGCGCCGCCACCGCCGGTGCCATGGGCGGCTCCAGGTCCGAGGAGTTCCTCGCCCCGGCCGAGGCCGGCGAGGACACCTTCGCCGACTGCCCGAACTGCGACTTCGCGGCCAACACCGAGGCCATGACGTACGAGCTGAAGCCGGTCGACGGCTCGGCCGTGCCCGCCCTCGAGGAGATCCCCACCCCGGAGACCCCCACCATCGAGACCCTCGCCGCCCACCTCGGCGTCCCGGCGTCCGCCACGCTGAAGAACCTGCTGGTCAAGGTGGACGGCCAGATCGTCGCCGTGGGTGTGCCGGGCGACCGCGAGGTCGACATGGACAAGGTCGAGGCGCACTTCGCCCCGGCCGCCGTCGAGCTGGTCACCGCCGAGGACTTCGAGGGCCGCGACGACCTGGTGCGCGGCTATGTCGGCCCGCAGGGTCTGGCCAAGGTGACGTACCTCGCCGACCCGCGCGTGGCCCCCGGCACCGCCTGGATCACCGGCGCCAACAAGCCCGACCTGCACGCGAAGAACGTCGTCGCCGGCCGGGACTTCGAGGTCGACGAGTACGTCGACGTCGTGGTCGTCCGCGACGGCGACCCCTGCCCGAAGTGCGGCACCGGCATCGAGCTGGACCGCGCCATCGAGATCGGCCACATCTTCCAGCTCGGCCGCAAGTACGCCGACGCCCTCAAGCTCGACGTCCTCGGCCAGAACGGCAAGCCGGTCCGCGTCACCATGGGCTCCTACGGTGTCGGCGTCTCCCGCGCCGTGGCCGCGCTCGCCGAGCAGACCGCGGACGAGCAGGGCCTGTGCTGGCCCGCGGAGGTCGCCCCGGCCGACGTGCACGTGGTGGCGGCGGGCAAGGCCCTCCAGACCGAGCTGGCCCTGTCGGTCTCCGCGCGGCTCTCCGAGGCCGGGCTGCGGGTTCTGGTCGACGACCGCGCGGGTGTCTCCCCGGGCGTGAAGTTCACTGACTCCGAACTCATCGGCGTCCCCCGGATCCTGGTCGCGGGCCGCCGCGCGGCCGAGGGCGTCCTCGAACTGAAGGACCGGAAGACCGGCAACCGCGAGGAACTGACGGTCGACGAGGCGGTGGCCCGGCTGACCGCGCAGTAGCCCTCTCTTTCAGCCCGTCCTGGGGGTACCCCCTCTGGGGGAGTCTGAGGACGAGGCCCGCAGGGCCGACAGGGGGTCTGGGGGCGCAGCCCCCAGGGACGGGACGGGAAGGGGCGGGGGGGGGGGGGGCAAACCCCCCCCCCCCCCCCCCCCCCCCCACCCCCCCCCCCCCCCCCCCCCCCCCCCCAGGGGGCCGGGGCCCCCCCCCCCGCGGGGCGGGGGGGGGGCGGGCGGGGGGGGGGGGGGCGGGGGCGGGCCGGGGGGGGGGGGGGGGGGGGGGGGCCCCCCCCCCCCCCGGGACGGGACGGGAAGGGGCGGCGGGGGCGGACAAAACCCCCGTCCGCCCCCGCCCCCTACAACCAGCTCGCGAACTCCAGCAGCAGCTCACTGTCCCGGGGCCGCCCCACCCGCCGCGCCCGCACACCCGACTCGACCGCCCGGAACAGCGTCCACCCCCGCAACCGCACCTGGTCGACCTCCAGCGACTCCGCCAGACGGCGGATCCGGCGACGGGTCGTCACCGAGCCGGACGACGTCGCGATCAGGTCCTCCACCCGGTCCCGGACCAGCCGCGCCAGATCGAAGGCGCACTCGCCGACCACCGGGTCGGGCCCCACCGCCAGCCACGGCATCCGGTCCCCGGCCAGTACCTTGCTCTGCCGGAACGTGCCGTGCAGCAGGCGGTGTTCGGGCGGGGCGACGACCAGCTCGTCGCGCGCCGCGAGCGCCTCCGCGACCAGTGGCGCCACCTCGGGGTCGGCCTCCGCGCTGGCCCGCATCGCCGCCGCCTGACGTCCGGTCCGCTCCGCCACCGTCTCGAACCCGTGGACCGGTGGCGGATCCACCCACAGCCGCCGCAGCGTGTCCGCCGCCTCCAGCAGCGCCCGCCGCTCGGGCAGCGACCGCACCGACACATCCGGGCGCAGCCGCTCCAGCAGCAGCACCCCCTCGGCGGTGAACGGCTCCAGCAGCCGCACCGCGCCCAGGCCGTTCCACTGCGCCAGTGCCGCCCGCTCGCCCTCCGGGCGGGCCCGGGGCGGGGCGAGCTTCAGCACGGCCGGGGTGCCGTCCGGCCGCCGTACCAGCACCACCAGACTGCTGCGGCCGCCGGGCACCTGGACCCGCTCGACGGTCAACTCGCGTAGAGCGACGGCCCTGCGGGTCGTCTCCGGCAGTTTCTCCAGCCAGTCGTCACCCTGCGGCGCCGTCTCGCCGAGCGCCCGCACCAGACGCCGGGGCGGTTCGAAAGCCATGCGCGAGTCGTTTCCTTCCTGTCCCGTCGGGCCCTGGACGCGATCCGGCACACAGCCGTACCGCGGTGGGCCACCCCGTGGCTGTCACGCCGTCGGCGACGCGCCCTGCGCGGCCGACGAGGCCCGCGTGGTCGGCGCGGCCCGTTCGGCGAGACCAGGGAAGGCTACGCTCCCGCCGCTCCACCGCACCGCCCGCACCGCCGCCTCCCGCAGCGCCCCGGCTGCCGTGACCCGCCGCGCGCCCTCGGTGGCGCGCACCAGGTCCGAGTACACCGCGGCCACCCGTTCCTCCAGTTCGGCGGCCAGCCGTACCGCCGCGGCCGAGTCCGGCACCGGGAACGGCAGGGCGTACGCGGCGTCCGCGGCGACCGGCCTGCCACCCAGGTCGCGGACCTCACGCACCAGCGCGTCCCGGCGCGCCCGGTGCGCGTCGTACGCGGTACGTGCCTCCGCGCGCCGCTCCTCGCGGATCCGGCCGCCGACGACACCGTAGCCGTACACCGCGGCGTGCTCGGCCGCCAGCGCGGCCTGTACGGCCGTCAGCCGCCGTGCCTTCGCGGCGCCCGCCGTTTCCGTCGCCGTCGTGGTGCCCGGCTTCCTCGTCCCGCTCATCGGCCGCCCTCCGTCTCCGTCAGCAGGAACACGTGCGCCGCTCCGGCCGCCGCGACGGAGGCCAGCAGGCGTGCCAGTTCGCCCGGCACGTCCGGCAGGGCGGCCGTCCGGCGTGCCGCGAGTTCCCTCTCGGCGGCGGCCAGCCCGGCGAGGGCGTCCTTCGCCGTCTCCGGGGTGTCACCGGCACTTCCGGACGGTGACACGGACGCCGATGCCGATGCGGGTCCGGACACCGGCGTCGACGCGGATCCGGACGGCGACCCGGACGACGGCGCCTTCGCCGTCCCCGCGGCCTTCGCCTGATCGCCCCCGAACGCCGTCACATGCCGGGCCACCGCCGCCCGCAGCGGACGCAGCCGCGCCGCCAGCGTCCGATGGGCGGCGATCGCGGCGTCGTACCGCGCCAGCAGCGCCAGGCTGTCGCGGGCCGCACGCGCGCGCGTGCGGTCGGCCGCCGAGGGGCTGCCCCCGCTTCCGGAGTCCCCGTCGGCGGGCTGCCCGGAGCAGCCCGAGACGCCCACGGCGCCCACGACGGCGAGGACGCCGCCCGCGGCGGAGGCGAACAGGGTTCTTCTGCGCGGCCCTGGGGAGGTGCGCGACGGCGGTGGGAGGGACACGGGGACGTCCTCGCGGCAGCTTGTACGGCAGACAGAGGGGGAGGGGGGCGTACACGCCCGTGATCACGGTACCCGCGCGCGTGCCCCGCACCTGCCACCGGCACCGCCCGCGCACACCGCCCGTACACAGGTGGACGGCAACACCCCCCGCGCTCCGATACCCTTTGACCAGACACGCGACCCATCCCACAACAGCACACGCGGCCGAGGAGTCACCCGGATGAGCACCACCCAGAGCGAGAGGCTGCGGGAACTGCTGGAACCGCTCGTCACCTCCCAGGGCCTCGATCTCGAAGAGATCGCCGTGGACTCCGTGGGGCGCATGCGCAGCCTTCGTGTCGTCGTCGACTCCGACACCGGTCCCGATCTGGACCTGATCGCCGATCTGAGCCGTCTGCTCTCGGCGAAGCTCGACGAGACCGATGTGATGGGCGAGAGCGAGTACGAGCTCGAGGTGGGCACCCCGGGCGCCGAACGCCCCCTGACGGAGCACCGCCACTACGTGCGGGCCCGGGGCAGGATGGCCGGGTTCCATCTGACGGACGGCGGCGAACTGTCCGCCAGGATCCTGGACGTCGACGACGAGGGCCTCGACCTGGAGGTGCCCGGCGTCAAGGGCCGCAGGCCGACCGCGCGCAGACTCGCCTTCGCGGACATCGCCAGGGCGCGCGTGCAGGTCGAGTTCAACCGCAAGGACAAGTCAGCGACGAGCAAGGAAGAGGAGGCGTAGCCGTGGACATCGACATGAGTGCCCTGCGGGGCTTGGTTCGGGAGAAGGAGATCTCCTTCGACCTGCTGGTCGAGGCGATCGAGTCGGCCCTCCTCATCGCCTACCACCGCACCGACGGGAGCCGCCGGCACGCGCGCGTGGAGCTCAACCGGTCGAGCGGGCACGTGACCGTGTGGGCGAAGGAGGACCCCGAGGACCTGGAGGAGGGTCAGGAGCCGCGCGAGTTCGACGACACGCCGTCAGGGTTCGGCCGGATCGCCGCGACCACCGCCAAACAGGTGATCCTTCAGCGGCTGCGCGACGCCGAGGACGACGCGACGCTCGGCGAGTACGCGGGCCGCGAGGGCGACATCGTCACCGGCGTGGTGCAGCAGGGCCGCGACCCCAGGAACGTGCTCGTCGACATCGGCAAGATCGAGGCCATCCTGCCGGTGCAGGAACAGGTGCCCGGCGAGTCGTACCCGCACGGGACGCGGCTGCGTTCGTACGTCGTCCGGGTGGCGAAGGGCGTGCGCGGTCCCTCGGTCACGCTGTCGCGCACCCACCCGAACCTGGTGAAGAAGCTGTTCGCGCTGGAGGTGCCGGAGATCGCCGACGGGTCCGTCGAGATCGCCGCGATCGCCCGCGAGGCCGGCCACCGCACCAAGATCGCCGTACGGTCCACCCGTTCGGGCCTGAACGCCAAGGGCGCCTGCATCGGCCCGATGGGCGGCCGGGTGCGCAACGTCATGGGCGAGCTGAACGGCGAGAAGATCGACATCGTCGACTGGTCGGACGACCCGGCCGAGATGGTGGCGCACGCCCTGTCACCCGCCCGGGTGTCCAAGGTGGAGGTCGTCGACCTCGCCGCCCGCTCCGCACGCGTGACGGTGCCCGACTACCAGCTGTCGCTCGCGATCGGCAAGGAGGGCCAGAACGCCCGTCTGGCCGCCCGGCTCACCGGCTGGCGCATCGACATCCGGCCGGACACCGAGCAGGCCGGGGAATAGATCTCGGCCTGCTGTGGTTGGGATCACGTCAGTGTCGACGCGGCAGAGGTCCGAGACCTGGCCCGAAAGGGTGAGGTCGCCGCGGGGAGGTAGACTGAGGAGTGTCTGGCCGGACGACGACCGGAGTATGCCCTGAACGCACCTGTGTGGGGTGCCGGGAACGGGCGGCCAAGACGGAACTGCTGCGCATCGTGAAAGACGGGGACGCGTGTGTCCCCGACCCTCGCGGTACGCTCCCCGGCCGGGGTGCCTACGTGCACCCCGCCCTGGTCTGTCTCGACCAGGCGGTACGCCGCCGGGCGTTCACGCGGGCGTTGCGTGCCCAGGGAGCGCTCGACACAAAGGCGTTGCGTCGGCACGTCGAGCAGATGACAGTTGCCGAACAGGCGACACGGTAAGAAACGCAGTGCCGTACGGAAGTCCCCGTGCGGCCTGGTACCTCGCGAGTCGAAAGCAGGTCGAGATTGCGATGAGCACTCGATGAGTACGCGATGAGTACGCCCATGAACTAGCGACGGTCCGGCCGCAACCCGGACCTCAAAGGAGCGAAGTGGCTAAGGTCCGGGTATACGAACTCGCCAAGGAGTTCGGTGTGGAGAGCAAGGTCGTCATGGCCAAGCTCCAAGAACTCGGTGAATTCGTCCGATCGGCATCCTCGACGATCGAGGCGCCTGTAGTACGCAAACTGACTGACGCCTTCCAGGCGGGCAGCGGCAACGGCAGGTCCGCCGGCCGTCCCGCGCCCAGGAAGGCCGCCCCCAGGCCCGCAGCGCCCTCCCCGGCGCAGGCCGGTGGCCCCGCCCCCGCTGCCAGGGCAGCGGGAGACCGTCCCGGTCCGGCCGCTCCCAGGCCGGCCGCCCCCAGGCCTCCGGTGGCCCCGCAGCCCGCGGCTCCCGCGGCTCCGGCCCCCGTCACCCCGGCTCCCGCGGCCTCCGGTCCGCGTCCGGTGCCGGGTCCCAAGCCCGCGCCCCGTCCGGCTCCGGCCGCCCCGGAGTTCACCGCTCCGCCGGCCCCGGCCGCGCAGGCACCGTCCGCCCCGGCAGGACCGCGCCCCGGCGCACGTCCCGGCCCCGGCGGTCCCCGTCCCGGTTCCCGTCCGGCCGGTCCCGGCCAGGGACAGGGCCAGGGCTCCCGTCCGGACCAGCGCGGCCAGCGCCCCGGCGGCCAGGCCCCGCGCGCCGGCGGTCGTCCGACCGGTCCGCGTCCGGGCAACAACCCCTTCACCTCCGGCGGCAACGCCGGTATGGCGCGTCCGCAGGCGCCCCGTCCGCAGGGACCCCGTCCGGCCGGTGGCCCCGGCGCTCCCGGCGCGGGTCCCCGTCCGCAGGGGCCCGGTGCCCAGGGCGGCGGTCCGCGTCCCCAGGCGCCCGGTGGCGCCCGTCCGTCCCCGGCGGGCATGCCCCGTCCGCAGGGCGGTCCGCGTCCCGGCGGCGGTCCCGCGGGTCCGCGTCCCAACCCCGGCATGATGCCGCAGCGTCCCGCTGCCGGTCCGCGTCCCGGCCCCGGCGGCCGCGGTCCCGGTGCCGGCGGTGCGGGCCGTCCCGGCGGCGCCGGTGCCGGTCGTCCCGGTGGCGGCGGCTTCGCCGGCCGTCCGGGCGGCGGTGGCGGTGCCGGTCGTCCCGGTGGCGGCGGCGGCTTCGCCGGCCGTCCCGGCGGCGGTGGCCCCGGCGGCGGTGGCGGTGGCTTCGGCGGTGGCGGCGCGGGCCGTCCCGGCTTCGGCGGCCGTCCCGGCGGTCCCGGTGGCCGCGGTGGCACGCAGGGCGCCTTCGGCCGTCCCGGCGGGCCCGCCCGCCGTGGCCGCAAGTCGAAGCGGCAGAGGCGCCAGGAGTACGAGGCCATGCAGGCCCCGAGCGTCGGCGGCGTGATGCTGCCGCGCGGCGGCGGCGAGACCATCCGGCTCTCCCGCGGCGCGTCGCTCACCGACTTCGCCGAGAAGATCAACGCCAACCCGGCGTCGCTCGTCGCGGTCATGATGAACCTCGGTGAGATGGTCACCGCGACCCAGTCCGTCTCCGACGAGACCCTCCAGGTCCTCGCGCAGGAGATGAACTACAAGGTCCAGATCGTCAGCCCCGAGGAGGAGGACCGCGAGCTGCTCGAGTCCTTCGACATCGAGTTCGGCGAGGACGAGGGCGGCGAGGAGGACCTGGTGGTCCGTCCGCCGGTCGTCACCGTCATGGGTCACGTCGACCACGGCAAGACCCGCCTCCTCGACGCCATCCGCAAGACGAACGTCATCGCGGGCGAGGCGGGCGGCATCACCCAGCACATCGGTGCCTACCAGGTCGCCATCGACGTCAACGACGAAGAGCGCAAGATCACCTTCATCGACACCCCGGGTCACGAGGCGTTCACCGCCATGCGTGCCCGCGGTGCGAAGTCGACCGACATCGCGATCCTGGTCGTCGCGGCCAACGACGGCGTCATGCCGCAGACGGTCGAGGCGCTCAACCACGCCAAGGCGGCCGACGTCCCGATCGTGGTCGCGGTCAACAAGATCGACGTCGAGGGCGCCGACCCGACCAAGGTGCGCGGCCAGCTCACCGAGTTCGGTCTGGTGGCCGAGGAGTACGGCGGCGACACGATGTTCGTCGACATCTCCGCCAAGCAGGGTTTGAACATCGACTCGCTGCTCGAGGCCGTGATCCTCACGGCCGACGCCTCGCTCGACCTGCGGGCCAACCCGAACCAGGACGCGCAGGGCATCTCGATCGAGTCCCGTCTCGACCGCGGCCGCGGTGCCGTGGCGACGGTCCTCGTCCAGCGAGGCACGCTGCACGTCGGCGACACGATGGTCGTGGGCGACGCCTACGGCCGGGTCCGCGCCATGCTCGACGACGCCGGCAACAACGTCGCCGTGGCAGGCCCCTCGACGCCGGTCCAGGTCCTCGGCCTGACCAACGTCCCGGGCGCGGGTGACAACTTCCTGGTGGTCGACGAGGACCGTACGGCCCGTCAGATCGCCGAGAAGCGTGCCGCCCGTGAGCGCAACGCCGCGTTCGCCAAGCGCACGCGCCGCGTGTCGCTGGAGGACCTGGACAAGGTGCTGAAGGCCGGCGAGGTCCAGCAGCTGAACCTGATCATCAAGGGTGACGCTTCCGGTTCCGTCGAGGCCCTCGAGTCCTCGCTGCTCCAGCTGGACGTCGGCGAAGAGGTCGACATCCGCGTCCTGCACCGCGGTGTCGGTGCGGTCACGGAGTCCGACATCGACCTGGCGATGGGCTCCGACGCCATCGTGATCGGCTTCAACGTCCGTGCGGCCGGCCGTGCCGCGCAGATGGCCGAGCGCGAGGGCGTGGACGTCCGGTACTACTCGGTCATCTACCAGGCGATCGAGGAGATCGAGGCGGCCCTCAAGGGCATGCTCAAGCCGGAGTACGAAGAGGTCGAGCTCGGCACGGCGGAGATCCGCGAGGTCTTCCGCTCGTCCAAGCTGGGCAACATCGCCGGTGTGCTCATCCGCTCCGGCGAGGTCCGGCGCAACACCAAGGCGCGCCTCATCCGCGACGGCAAGGTCATCGCGGAGAACCTCAACATCGAGGGTCTGCGCCGCTTCAAGGACGACGTCACCGAGATCCGCGAAGGCTACGAGGGCGGTATCAACCTCGGCAACTTCAACGACATCAAGGTCGACGACGTCATCGCGACGTACGAGATGCGCGAGAAGCCGCGCTCGTAGGCGCCCGGCTTCCGGGACGGTCGCTGAAGTCCGGGGCCGGTCGGCGGAGAACAATTCCGTCGATCGGCCCCGGCCGTTCGTTGTACGGTTCTGATGTTCCTGCCGGTCCCGCGATCGCCCGCCGATCGCCCGGCGGGCCCCTCGATCCCGTACCGGCGGGTCATCCGGACCATCTATGTATGTGGGGACTCTGTCCTTCGACCTCCTGCTCGGCGACGTCCGGTCGCTGAAGGAGAAGCGCTCCCTCGTCCGGCCGATCGTGGCCGAACTCCAGCGGAAGTTCGCGGTGAGCGCGGCGGAAGTCGATCACCTGGACCTCCATCGCCGGGCCGGCATCGGCCTCGCCCTGGTGTCCGCGGACGCCGGGCACCTGACCGAGGTACTGGACCGGTGCGAGCGGCTGGTCGCCGGGCACCCCGAGGTGGAGCTGCTGTCGGTGCGGCGGCGCTTTCACGGGGAACACGACGACTGACACCTCCCCTGCGACGTCCGGGCACGGGCGTCCCGAGAAGCACGAAGCACCAAGAAAAACGAAACACAGAGACAAGAAAGAACGGGAGACGACCAGTGGCCGACAACGCGCGGGCCAAGAGGCTGGCGGACCTCATCCGAGAGGTGGTGGCCCAGAAGCTGCAGCGTGGGATCAAGGACCCGCGGCTCGGCACGCATGTCACCATCACGGACACCCGGGTCACCGGGGACCTCCGGGAGGCGACCGTCTTCTACACCGTGTACGGCGACGAGGAGGAGCGCGCGGCCGCGGCGGCCGGGCTGGAGAGCGCCAAGGGCGTGCTGCGCAGCGCCGTCGGCGCTGCGGCCGGTGTGAAGTTCACACCGACGCTCACCTTCGTGGCCGACGCCCTGCCCGACACCGCCCGCACCATCGAGGACCTCCTCGACAAGGCACGCGCCTCCGACGAGAAGGTACGCGAGGTCTCGGCGGGCGCCAGCTACGCGGGCGAGGCGGACCCCTACCGCAAGCCCGGCGACGACGAGGACGACGCCTCCGAATGACGCAGAAGCCCACCCCGCCCGACGGCCTCGTCATCGTCGACAAGCCGTCGGGCTTCACCTCGCACGACGTGGTCGCCAAGATGCGCGGCATCGCCCGCACCCGCCGCGTCGGGCACGCCGGAACCCTCGACCCGATGGCGACCGGTGTCCTCGTCCTGGGCGTCGAACGCGCCACCAAACTGCTCGGTCACCTCGCGCTCACGGAGAAGGAGTACCTGGGCACGATCCGTCTCGGCCAGGCCACCGTCACCGACGACGCCGAGGGCGGGATCACCTCGTCCGCCGACGCCTCCGCGGTCACCCGCGAGGCCGTCGACGCCGGCATCGCCGAACTGACCGGCGCCATCATGCAGGTGCCGTCCAAGGTCAGCGCCATCAAGATCGACGGCGTACGGTCGTACAAACGGGCCCGGGAGGGGGAGGACTTCGAGATCCCCGCCCGGCCGGTCACCGTCTCCTCCTTCACCGTCTACGACGTGCGTCCCGCCGTCGCCGAGGACGGCACCCCGGTGCTCGACCTCGTCGTCTCCGTGGTCTGCTCGTCCGGCACCTACATCCGGGCGCTCGCCCGCGACCTGGGCGCCGGTCTGGGCGTCGGCGGTCATCTCACCGCCCTGCGCCGCACCCGCGTCGGCCCGTACAAGATCGACTCGGCCCGCACCCTCGACCAGCTCCAGGCGGAGCTGACGGTGATGCCGATCGCCGAGGCCGCCGCGGCCGCCTTCCCCCGCTGGGACGTGGACGCCCGGCGCGCCCGGCTGCTCATCAACGGTGTGCGCCTGGAGATGCCCGAGGAGTACGCGGGGGCCGGCGCCGTCGCCGTGTTCGGGCCGGAAGGCGGCTTCCTGGCGCTGGTGGAGGAGGAGAAGGGCAAGGCGAAGAGCCTGGCGGTGTTCGGCTGAAGCCCGGCGGGGTCAGGTGTGGGGTGCGGGGCGTCCGCGTTCGGCTCCGGCTGGTCGGCCGAGAGGCCGTCTCGACGGGTCCGGGCTCCGGACTCCGGGGCACCCCGGGCCTCCGCCGCCCGGCCCCGTGCCTGCCCCACCGCCTTCGCCCGGCTCCCCCGGCCGTTCCCCGGTTTCGCCGGGTTCCCCCGGCCTTCCCGTGGAGCGGCGGACACGGGGTTTCGCTGTCCGCCGCTCCACGGTCCCCCCTCGGTTCCCCCACCCCTAGGGTGTGTCCAACCGCCCGCGCCTATTCACCCGAGTGGACAGGCGCTCGGAGTGAACGGGGGGAGCGGAGGGGGGCGCGTTCACCACGCGAGCTGTTCCGCCGATCTTCGTACCCCTAACGTCGAGGTCACGGCGTTGCGAGGGCACGACGTGCGAGATCCGCGGGTGCGCGGCGGGCGGGTGGCGGGAGGTGCGGCCATGGGGGTCATCGGGGCCACGGGGATCATCGGGCCCAGGGAGGCCGTGGGGGCCGGGGGAGTACGGGACAGGGCGGGTGGCGCGGAACGGTCGCTCGTCGTGATCCGCGACGCGGACGGCCGGCGGCGCGGCACCGGGTTCGTCGCCGATCACCACGGCACCGTGCTCACCAGCCACGAGGTCGTCGAGGGAGCGGCGGTACTGGCGGTGACGACCGTGACGGGCCGCACCTGTGAGGTCGGCACCGCCGATGCGGTGACCCCGCTGCCCGACCTGGACCTCGCCGTGATCCGCACCGAGGGACTCGACGCGGATCCGCTCCCGGTGACGGTCCGGACGCGTATCGAGCCCGGCACCTATGTGCGGCTCGCCGCCTGCGGCTGGCGCGAGGCACGGGTGCTCGGGGTGACGCCGGTGACGTACACGGCCGCCGACGGCCGCCGCCGCCATCCCGGCGAGGCACTGGAGCTGGCGATCGGCACGACCGGCCGCGATGCCCTGCGGCCCGGCGGCGGGGCGACCGGCGGCCCGGTGCTCGACGCCGCGACGGGCACCGTCCTCGGGGTCCTCGGTACCGGTCTGCGGCCGGGCGGCGAACGCCGTTCGGGACTGGCCGTACCGCTGTGCGCCCCGGGGCCGCCCGCCCCCGCCCGCCCGGGTGCCGCCCCCGGTGCGGGTGCCGCGTCGCCGGCGGGGCCCGCCCGACGCGGAGACTCCCCGCTCACCGTCCTCCTCGCCCGGAACGCCGCCACCGTCCCGGCGTACGGCGCCGACCTCAACCTGGCGGGAATCCTGGCCGACCGCGGAGACGGCGGCCACCGTGCCCCGGCCCCCGAGGAACTGGCCGACTGGCTCCAGGGCTCCCGGCTGGACCTGGGCGAGGCGCTGCGCGCCCGGCTCGGCACCGGCCGCACCGGGCCGGGCGACGCGGGCCGCCCGGAAGGCGGCGGGGAGCACCGTCCTCTCCCCGACCACCGCGTGGCCCCCGTCGGCCGGGCCCTGCTGATCCTCGCCCGCCGACAGGCCACCGCCCCGCTCGCCGAACGTCTGGCAGAGCTGCTCCACGCCCTGGAGACCGACCCCGGACACCGGTGGGCCGCCCCGCTGCTCACCCAGGTCCTGGCAGAGCTGCCCGACGCCACGCCCTGCACCGCGGTGCTGCGCGGACTCGCCGACCTGCTCACCGGCCCGCACGGCGAACGGCGGCCCGTGCCCGCGGAGTTCGGCCCGCCGTTCTGGGCCGGGCTGCGGCTGCCGTACGCGGAGCGACTCGACCTGCTGCGCCGTCTGGTGGTCACCGACGAGGCACCCCGGGGAGACGGACTCCGTCACCTCGACACGGCGGCGCGGCTCCTCACCGCCGACCCCGTCGCCGTACAGCCGCATCTGGTGCGCTGGTTCGGCGACGAGAGGCCGCTGCACGCCCTGCCGCGCGCGACCGTGGCCGCCGCCGCGCAGGCCCTGCTGCACACCCACCGGCACCTGGCCCTGGACGACCTCGTCGAGGCGCTGGGAGACGGCGCGCACCGGCCACGCGCGGCCGAGCTGCTGGGCGGCCTCGCCGAGGAGGAGCCGTCCGCCGTCTGCCGGGCCGTGGAGCGCTGGGCGCGCGACGAGCACCCGCCCCGCCGGGCGACGGCGGCGGTGTACGGGCGGCTGGTCGCACCGCACGCGCGCACCGGTACCGACCGTGAGCTGCTGTGCCGCGCCGCTCTCGCCCTCCTCTCCCGCCCCTCCGACACCGCCCTGCACAACGCCGCACGCGCCCTCCTCGACCAGGTGCGGACCGCCGCGTGACCGCCCCGCCCTCCGGCCGCCCGCCGCTCGCCGCCGCCCGTCCGGCACGTGCCCCGGGTCACAGCCACCATGCCGATGCGAGCGGGGGCCGTCCGGCATGGCACCCTTAGAGCTGCGTAAGAGGCGACGTTTCGCATGAGACGGACACGGGACACGGGCTCGAGGAGCGGTAACAGTGCAACGCTGGCGTGGCTTGGAGGACATCCCCCAGGACTGGGGGCGCAGCGTCGTCACCATCGGCTCCTTCGACGGGGTGCACCGGGGTCACCAGGTGATCATCAGCCACGCCGTGGACCGCGCCCGTGAGCTGGGCGTGCCCTCCGTCGTCGTCACCTTCGACCCGCACCCCAGCGAGGTCGTGCGTCCCGGCAGCCACCCCCCGCTGCTCGCCCCGCACCACCGCCGCGCCGAGCTGATGGCGGACCTCGGCGTGGACGCGCAGCTGATCCTGCCGTTCACCCCCGAGTTCTCGAAGCTGTCGCCGGGCGACTTCGTGGCCAAGGTGCTGGTCGACAAGCTGCATGCCAAGGCCGTCGTCGAGGGCCCGAACTTCCGCTTCGGCCACAAGGCCGCGGGCAATGCCGCGTTCCTGACCGAGCAGGGGCGGACGTACGACTTCGAGGTCGAGGTCGTCGACCTGTATCTGAGCGGAGTGGCGGGCGGCGGTGAGCCGTTCTCCTCGACCCTCGTCCGGCGCCTGGTCGCCGAGGGCGACGTCGAGGGGGCCCGGGAGATCCTGGGCCGTCCGCACCGGGTGGAGGGCCTGGTCGTCCACGGTGCCCGGCGCGGCCGCGAACTCGGCTTCCCCACGGCCAACGTCGAGACCCTCCCGCACACCGCGATCCCGGCCGACGGGGTGTACGCGGGCTATCTGCACGTGAGCGGCGAGGCCATGCCGGCCGCGATCTCCGTCGGCACGAACCCCCAGTTCGACGGCACGGAGCGGACGGTGGAGGCGTACGCCATCGACCGGGTCGGCCTCGAGCTCTACGAGCTGCACGTCGCCGTCGACTTCCTCGCCTTCGTCCGCGGACAGGCGCGATTCGAGTCGCTGGAGGGGCTGATGGAGCAGATGGGGCGTGATGTGAAGCGCTGCCGGGAGCTGGTGGCGGCGGAGGAGCAGGAACAGCCGTAGGGACGAACGGACGGGACGACGGCGAAGGGCGGCCGGTGCGGTGAGCACCGGCCGCCCTTCACGTTCTCCGGGTACTGCCTGCGCTACGGCTGCGGGGGTGTCTGCGGGGGCTGGGGCTGCTGCTGGGGCGGGTAGGGGTGAGCCGGCTCCTGCGGCGGGTACGGGTACGACTGCGGGCCCGGCTGGGGCTGGGGCTGGTACGGCTGCTGCCCGTAGGACTGCGGGGGGTACGGCTGGCCGGGAGCCTGCGGGGGATAGGACTGCGCGGGCGGCGCTGGCTGACCCGGCATCGGCTGACCGGGGTACGGCTGACCGGAGTACGGCTGGCCCGGCATGGGCGGGGCGGCCACCGGGGGCGGGTTGCCGTCGTTGGTCCACAGACCGTGGGCCTGCTGATGGCGGACGAAGTCCTCGGCGACCATCGCCGCGAGGGTGAAGTACGACTCCCGCACCTTGGGCCGCATCATGTCGAGGTCGACCTCCGCACCGGTGGCGAGGTGCTCGTCGAAGGGCACGACGATCACACCGCGGCACCGCGTCTCGAAGTGCGACACGATGTCCTCGACCTTGATCATCTTGCCGGTCTCGCGCACCCCGGAGATGACGGTCAGGGACCGGGCCACCAGATCCTGGTACCCGTGGGCCGACAGCCAGTCCAGCGTCGTGCTGGCACTGCTCGCACCGTCCACGGAAGGCGTCGAGATGATGATCAGCTGGTCCGCCAGGTCGAGCACCCCGCGCATGGCGCTGTAGAGCAGACCGGTGCCGGAGTCGGTGAGGATGATCGGGTACTGCCTGCCGAGCACCTCGATCGCGCGCCGGTAGTCCTCGTCGTTGAACGTCGTGGACACGGCGGGGTCGACGTCGTTGGCGATGATCTCCAGACCCGACGACGCCTGCGAGGTGAACCGCCGGATGTCCATGTAGGAGTGCAGCCACGGGATCGCCTGCACCAGGTCGCGGATGGTCGCACCGGTCTCACGGCGCACCCGGCGCCCGAGCGTGCCGGCGTCCGGGTTGGCGTCGATCGCGAGGATCTTGTCCTGGCGTTCGGAAGCGAGGGTGGAGCCCAGCGCCGTGGTCGTGGTCGTCTTGCCGACGCCGCCCTTGAGACTGATGACGGCGATGCGGTAACAGGACAGCACCGGGGTACGGATCAGCTCCAGCTTGCGCTGCCGCTCGGCCTCCTCCTTCTTCCCGCCGAGCTTGAACCGGCCGCCCGCGGCTGCCGGCCGGCCGCTCTTGGCCTTCTGCTTGCGGTTGTTGAGCAACCGGTCCGAGGACAGCTCGACGGCGGCGGTGTAACCGAGCGGCGCCGCACCCGGGTTGACGGGCTGCCGCTGGTCGTGCCGGATGGGCTGCGGCCAGGCCGTCCCGGTACGGGGATCGACGGGAGGCGGCGCAGCCACCGCCGAGTCGGCCTGCGGATGGGGTGGTTGCGGCTGCGGCTGCTGAGGTTCCGGCGCCTGCGGGGGCTGGGGCGCCTGCACGGGGAACTGCGGGGCCGGTGCGGGTTCCTGACCCTGGGCCGGGGCGGCTCCTTGGGGCTGCTGGGGCTGGGGCTGGTGCGGCACCGAAGGCGCCGGTGCCGGGGGTTGCTGGGGGAAGCCGTAGCCGCCCTGGGCGTCGGGCGCCGGCGGGACGGGCGGGGGCGGGAAGCCGTAGGCGCCGGGGGTGTGCGGGGGCTGCGGGGCCGGAGCCGGGGGCTGGGGTGCGGGCGGGGCCGGGACGCCGGGCTGGGGGAAGCCGTAGGCCGACTGCTGTGCCTGCGCGGGCGGCGGCGGGAAGCCGTAGCCGCCCTGCTGGGGGAAGCCGGGGGCGTGCGGGGGCTGCGGTGCCGGTGCCGGTGCCGGGGGCTGGGGAAAGCCGTAGGCCGGCTGCTGGTTCCAGGCGGCGGGGGCGGGCTGCGGTGCCTGCGGCTCGAACGGGGGGTGCGGCTGGGGCTGCTGCGGGGACGGCGGGAAGGGCGGCAGCTGGGTGGGGGCCTGTGGCTGTCCCTGCGCGGTGGCCGGGTCGGGCTGCGGCGCCTGCGGCTGGACGGGCCACTGCGCCGCCGGGACGGGCGCGGCGGGCTGATAGGACGGCGGCAGCGGAGGCACACCGGCCTGCGGCACCGGCGGCGGTGGCGTCCAGGCCTGCGGGGCGTCCTGGGGGACCGGGGGCACGGGAGGCAGGGACGGCGCGGGTACGGCGGGCGCCGCGTCCGCGACGGCTGCGGCAGCGACCGCGTCGTCCTCGACCGCGCCGCCCTCCGGCGCGCTCGGCGCGCCGACGTCCTGAACGGCGTCGGTGCCCGCACCGGTGCCGCTACCGACGCCGGCATCGGAGACCGGGGCTTCCCCCGCAGCGTCCGGCGCCACGCCCGTAGCCGCCGGTCCGGAGTCCTCGGCGGACGGCACCGCCGCGTCGCCCGAGGCGTCCCCGGACGGTGCCACGGCGGCGGACCCCTCGGCGTCCTCCGCGCTGTCCGCGTCCGCGGCGGCACCGTCGGCAGGATCCCCGGCCGCGGTATCCCGCCCACCCTCGGCCACAGCGTCCCCGGTCTCCGCGGACACCGCCGCGACCTGCTCACCGGCCCCGGAATCCCCGGCCGGAGCCACCGCCCGGAGCGCACCGGACGCCTCGGGATCCCCGGGCACCGCCTCTGCCTCCGCCTCCGCGCCCGTGTCCGAGGCAGGAGCGTTCTCCCCGGCCCCGGCCCCTGCCGAGGGCTCGCCCTCGACGGAACCGCCGCGCTCCACGATCTGCCGCTTCAACGCGGCGGAGGAGAGCCGCATGGTCGCCGCGCTCACCACCTCACCGCCCCGCCCCTCCTCCTCGGCCGGCACCGTGACCGGAGACACCGGGGGAGCGGGCGGCGCGGGCTGGGCCGTCCAGGCGGGCGGCAGATGCGGCATCGGAGCAGGAGGACCGACCGGCGGCGCGGGCGGCCCGGGCCGCGCCGAGCCGTCCTCCGACCCGACCGGAGCGCCCGAAGGATCCGGCGCACCCGAAGGCCCCGAAGTGTCCACGGCGTTCGGAGCATCGACGGAGTCCGGGGCGCCCGCGGCGTTCTGCGTGTACCAGGCCGGCGGCGCGTAGTCGATGGTGAACTCGCCCGTCATCTCGATGCCGGACTCCGCGTCGGGCTGGTCGTCGCCGGGCGTGGCCCAGCCCCCGCGGATCCCGTCCCGATCGCTGTTCACAGTTCCTCCTGATGGGGTCGCATGCGGTCACGGCACTCCCATGCCGTGCCGGGGCGACCGTTTCTCGTCGTCCTGAGCCGTTCGGGGGCCCGTCCGTCCGAAGGTTCCCCCCCGGGGCGCCGGCGTACGGTCCACGGGTTGTCGCGTCGCGCCCTCTCCCAGCCTAATCACCACAAGCCCCGCCCCGGCAGGTCCGTCCGCCCCTCCGCACCAGCCCAGCAGACCGCTCCCGGAACGCAGTTGCCGCACCGAGCGGGCACACCCCGGTGCAAACCGGTCGATAGGGGCGGACAAGTCGGCCCCGGAAAAGGGAAGAACGCCCACCGGACGTTGAACAGCCGTCCGGACCGGGGACGTCAGTCCATCCGGCGCGGCATGCCCAGCAAACCGGTCTCGGCATCCGTGGGCTGCGTCATCACGTACTGCCGGTCACGGTCGGCACACCACAGGGTGACGCCGTCGGGCAGCGCGGGCAGCGACTCCACCTCGGTCCGCGACAGCGCCATGGCACGCCCCAGCTCGGCGGCCTCGTCCGGCGAGACACGCTGGATCCCGGCGAGGCGCGCCTGCCGCAGCAGCCGGGGCGCGACCGGGCTCAGATACGGCAGCAGCGTCAGCACCGACTGCCAGGGCCCCGACACCACACGCCCGCGTGGCGGACGCATACCGCAGTCCCGGACCACCAGTACGGGACTGCCCGCCGACGCGCCCTGCGGCGGCACCCGCCCCACGTCGTGGACGGCCAGCCCGTTCTGCCCGCCGCCCATCGCGTGCACCATCTGCATCCAGGCCTGCGGCCGTCCCGTCTCCACCGCCACCCGCGCCCCCGTCGCCGCGGCCCGCAGCGCGAGGACCTGTGCGGTCCAGAGACCGCCTATGAGGACGACGTCGTACGGCGTCGGACGGTTGATGCCCAGGACGGCCGGTTCACCCTCGTTGTTGACGCCGACCACCACACCGTCGTCGCTGACGGGCAGGGTCAGCGTGTCGGCCTGTTCCACGGGCAGCGCGTGCCGCGGGTGGCGGGGTCCCCGCAGACCGAAGCCGGTGCGCAGCCGCGCGCCGAGGCCCGTTGCCACCGGGGTCCCGTCCGCAGCGGTCCGGCCCGCCGGGGTCCGGTCCGGTGAGGCGGACGATGTCGTGGCGGCCATCAGCGGGCACCTCCGAGCGGCAGCGTGGCGAGTACGCCGGGGAGCTGCTCGCGGTCCAGCCGCGCGAGACCGGTCCGCGCCTCGCGTGCGGCGTGCTCCAGCGCGCGCCGTGCGTCGACCAGCTCCTGCTTGTTGCGCCCCGTGATCCGTACGTGGCCGGTGAGGGCCACATCCTGACGAGCGCCCCTGGCCAGCGTCAGACTGAACGTCGTCGCCAGCGCGGGCACCGCGGTCAGCTGCGCCACCAGCTGCGCCAGCGAACCGCCGGAACCGCCCAACGGGGGCCAGCGGCGCACCCAGTAGGTGGTGTGCCGGCGGTTGTCGCAGCGCCAGTTGCGACTGGACTCCTCGGTCCGTCGCTGCGGCGCCTCGCCGCGCCCGGACTGGGTCGCCTGGGCCGTCATCATCGGGTTGGCGCACGCGGAGGTGGCGATGGCGGCCGTCAGTTCCTCCTCGGTGAGCACGTTCGCCCGGAACCCGGCGCCGGTCAGCCGGCTCGCCAGGTGTCCGGCCGTGCGCGCCAGGCATTTCTGCGCCCCCGGCAGCCCCCCGCCGCGGGCGGCCACCGCCTCGGGACACAGCTCCGGATCGAGTTTCAGCGCGATCCATGTGATGCGTACCGCGGGCGAACCGGTCCGGGCCTGCAACGGCGCGTAGTTGCTGACGACGACCGACTGCTGGGGCAGGTGCAGCGCGGGCGCGGGCTGGGTGTGCAGCACGATCTGCGCCGACTCCAGGCGGATCCCGTCGACCTCGAGGACGTCCCGGACGAGGGCCAGTGGCAGCGGTCTGCGGCCGCGTTCCGCCCGCAGCGCGTCGGCGTCGGACTCCACCTGGAGCACCGCGGTCAGGAAACTCCCGTCGCCCACCATGCCGATAGGCCGCCGGTCGCGGCTCTCACCACGGCTGTAACTACAGGTGCGCAGGGCCGGGTCGCACTCCACGGCAGGCGCGAGACCGGAGTCGGTGCCCGGTGGCACCGGAGTGCTCGCGGCCCGCCGTCTGCGGGCCCGCAACGCCAGCAGGGTGCCGAGCCATTCCGGCAGTGCCCGCCCCCGGCGCCGGCCGACGGCCAGCACGACGACCACCGCGGCGACCGCCCCCGCGGCGATCAGCGCGACCGTCCCCACCAGCCATCCGCAGACCACGAGCGCGCCCGCGACCTCCAGCAGCACCAGCCGCCGTACCACCGGTGAACCGCCACGCCCCGAGAGGGAGTCCTTGTACGGCGTGAAGGTGCCCGTGAGGGACGCCGGTGCCGGCCGTCCGCCGGGCTGCGCGGAGGACGGGTCGCGGGCATCCGGACGGCCCGCTCCATCTGACCGTGAACCCGATTGCGATCGCGACCGGATCCGCGCTGCGGAAGCCATCACTCCAAAACCCCCGAACTCTTCCGGAATGTGCCGCACTTCCGGTCACTTCTCGCCCCGGGCACCCTACCCGTGCCACACGTACGACCGCACAACAGGCATAGTAGGGGCCGGGTCTGACAGTCGAGAGACCGTCGGTACACCGTCGCGGCACCGGAGCGGCCGAGGACGGTGGACAGCGACGGTGACGGGGACGGTGACGGGGCCAGGGACGGACCTCCACAGGCCGTGCCCGGCCCCACCGCTCCACAACGGGGAGAGAACGGACACAGATGGCATCCCGGCGGGACGAACTCAACGCCTACACCTTCGCGAAGCGCCGCATGCTCGCATCCTTCCTCCAGCCGTCGCCGTCCGGCTCGGAGGAAGGCGCCCCCAAGCCGCTGGGCGCACTGGTGCCCGGCCTCGTCGTCGGCATCGTGATCCTCGCGGTGTTCGGCGCGATCGGCATGTTCAGTCCCACGGCGCCCAAGGGCTGGGACGACCCGGAAGCACACGTCATCGTCGCGAGCGAGTCGACCACCCGGTACGTCGTGCTGAAGACCGGCAAGCAGAAGCAGCTGCACCCGGTCCTCAACATGGCCTCGGCCAAGCTGCTGCTCAGCCCCGACAAGGACAGCGTCATCACCGTCGACGAGAAGGTCCTGGACAGCGGCAAGCCGCCGCACGGCGCCACCATCGGCATCCCCTACGCACCCGACCGCCTGCCCTCCGCGGGCGAGGCCGAGGCCGCCAAGCGCTGGGCGGTCTGCGAACGGCCCGGTGACGGCGGCCGGGCCATCCAGAAGGCGGCGTTCGTCCTCTCGAAGAAGGAGTGGTCCAGGACCGAGGGGGCCGCGGGACTCACCGGTGGCGATCTGATGTACGTCGTCGGGCAGGACGGCGCCACGCAGTACGTCGTCGACGCGCGCGGCACGGCGTACCGGATCGCCGACCCGGGCGACACGGAACTGCTCAAGGCCCTCGACACCCAGGGCCGGGCTCCGCAGCGCGTCTCCCAGGGATGGCTCGACACCCTCCACAAGGGCGACCCGGTCTCCATCCCGTCGATCGGGGGGACACCCGGCGAGAAGGCCGGCGCCCCCGGTCTGCCGGCGCAGTACGACAAGGTCGGCGAGGTCATCAAGGCGTACGACGGCCAGGCCATGCAGTACTACGTCGTACTGAAGGGAAAGGTGGCCCGCGTCTCCGAGTTCACGGCGACGCTCCTGCTCAACAGCAGAGCCCTCGTCGGCGTGGGCCAGGCGGGTGAGGCGCAGCAGGTCAGTCCCGGCGCGGTGACGGACAGCACGACGTTCGACGGCGACCGGAAATGGCCGACGCACAAGCCGCGGACGGTGAACGACGGCTCCAGCACCACCAGCGGCCGCAACACCCTCTGCAACGTCCTGCGGTCCGTCGGCTCCGACGGCACGACCACCCTGTCGACCTGGGTGGGTACCGACTTCCCGGCCCAGTTGCCCACCGGTTCCTCCAGCGCGTACGTCACACCCGGTTCCGGTCAGCTCTACCGCCAGTTCCAGGGCAGCGAGACCTCGGCGGGCGGCGTCTTCCTGGTCACCGACACAGGCCTGCGCTACGCCCTGCAGTCCAACAGCGACAGCGCCACCGACGACCAGGGCATCGGCACCTCCGCCAAGGAGCGCAAGGAGGAGCTGACCGAGGCGAAGATCGCGCAGACCCGCCTCGGCTACGAGAAGGTGACCCCCGCACCCGTCCCCATGGCGTGGTCCACGTTCCTGCCGACGGGCCCCCGCCTGTCGGAGGCGGCGGCCCGGCAGCCGCAGGGTTCGTAGCACCGGGCGGAGGAGAGCGGAGAGGCACGGAGGAGAGCGGACGCATGCTGAGGGCGAGAACGCCGGGGACGGCGACATCGGGGACGGCGACGCCGGGGACGGCGACGCCGGGGACGGTGGTACCGGGGGCAGTGGTACCGGGGGCAGTGGTCCGAGCCGCGGTGACGGCCGCCGCGGTCGTCCTCACGGCGACGGCCACGACGGTCGCCCTGCCCGCTTCCCCGGCCCGGGCGGAGGACGGCCAGTGCACGTTCCCGTCGAAGAGCTACGCGGCCCGGCCGTGGGCGCTCCAGCGCGTCAACCTGGACGAACTGTGGGCACAGTCCACCGGCAAGGGCGTCCGGGTCGCCGTGATCGACACCGGAGTGGACGTCAGGAACCCGCAGCTCACCAAGGCGGTGGACGCGGCGAAGGGCAAGAACCTGCTGCCGGCCAAGAACTCCGAGGGCGACCGGATCGATCGCGGCAACAAGTCGGGCACCACGGACACGGTGGGCCACGGCACCCGTGTGGCGGGCATCATCGCGGCCCGCCCGATGCGGGGAACCGGCTTCGTGGGCCTCGCACCGGACGCCACGGTCATCCCGGTCAAACAGAACGACGCAGAGGGCGACGGTACGACACGGACGCTGGCCGAGGCGATCCGCTACGCGGTCGACGTGGGCGCGAACGTCATCAACATCTCCCAGGACACGGTCAACGCGATCGCCGGCGGGTCGGATCTGAAGGGCGCCGTCGACTACGCCCTGGCCAAGAACGTCGTGGTCGTGGCCTCGGCAGGCAACGACGGCCTCGGCGGCAACGTCAAGGTGACGTATCCGGCGTCCTACGAGGGCGTCCTGGCCGTGGCGGCGTCCGACCGGAACAACGAACGGGCGTCGTTCTCGCAGTCCGGAGACTTCGTCGGGGTGGCGGCGCCCGGCGTCGACATGATCTCCACGGTGCCGGGCGGCGGCCACTGCTCGGACAACGGAACGAGCTTCTCGGCGCCGTATGTCGCCGCCGTGGCCGCCTTGTTGAAGGCCAAGTATCCCCGGTGGACGGTCCAGGAGATCGTCTCCCAGATCGAACAGACCGCGGAACGCTCGATCCCGGGACGTGACCGGCTGGTGGGCTGGGGCGTGGTGGACCCGGTGAAGGCACTCACGGACGTCGACCCCGGGCACCCCGTCGAATCGCCGAAACCCGAGGACGGCGTGTCCAAGGGCGAGGCACCGTCGGTCGCCCCCCTGCACTTCGGCGAGACCGCGGAGGAACGCAACACCCGCCTGGCCACCTACACGGTGGTGGGGGGCCTGATCTTGGTCGCGGGACTGAGCGGTACGGCGGTGGCGGTACGGGACGCCCGGCGCCGACGCCCGAGACCGCGAAGCGAAGTTCACTCGTACGAGTGAGGAAACGGACACCTTCCGTATACCTGCCCGACATCGTAACTGAGTCAGGACAAAGCCTGGTTGGACCTGTCGCACGGCGTGGCTACAGTGTTAAAGGCGTTGTGAGACGTGGCTCGCTTTGCGATCGTACAGTGAGCGGGCGGTCGGCCCCCGACCTGGTCGGGAACCGGCGCACGTACGGGGAAACGGGGAACGGGGAGGAGCGTCGTGCTTCCGGCAGACATGGTGGGGGGCGTGTCGGCTGACAGGACAGCGAACCTGGAGGCCAGCAGCGAGGCGCTGAGTGATTTCGCGGCGAAGGTGGACAAGGTCCTCGGCGACCTGGAGTCCTCCGCGGGCAACCCCGCGAAGGTCGGTGCCCAGACGATCAAGCCCGCGTCCCTCACGTCGGGGACGGAGAGCGTCTTTCCTGAGGCACACGGTCTCTACAGCCAGTACCAGCGGGTCCACACCGAGTTGACGACCCTGTCCAAGAGCCTGCACCTCCAGATCGAGGCGATGGGCATCGCGGTACAGGGCGCACGCGTCGGCTTCGACAACCTCGAAGAGCGGCAACGACGGCGGTTCTGGGCCATCCAGGCACAGATCGGAAAGATCGAGGGCACGGGCGACCAGACGCAGCACGCCGGTAATGACGCCAAGAGCGGTGCGGGGTTGTGACGATGACGGACAAACACGATGCAGACCTGAAGCGGGTCGGCGATCAGAACGACGCCACCGACTTCGTCCGGGGTGTCGAGGACGGCCCGCGCAACGGGCTGTTCGACGGCATCATCCGCGCGGCGGTCGGGGTCACGCCCGTCGGGCGCGCCGTCGCCACGCGGACGGATTTCGGCAAGCGCGACCTCTCCCTGAACGCGATGATCGACCTGGTCGAGGGGACGGACCCGGAGGATCTCGAATCGTCCGGCAAGGCCCTGTGGGACGCGCGCGACGCGATCAAGACGGCGGCGGAAGAGCTCGACGGCCATATCCAGAAGGTCCACTGGGTCGGAGACTCGGGTGACGCGTTCCGCACCTGGGGCGGCACGCTGGTCGTCAGCACCCATCACCTGAGCGACTTCGCCGGAGCGGCGGGCGACCAGATCACGGCTGCCGCCGTGGGCCTTGCCGCCGTCCGCAGCGCCATGCCGGCTCGCGACACGCAGGCGAACCGGAAGCGGCCCGACATGTTCAGCGCGGCCGAGAAGACGGCGGACAAGGAAGGCTACGCCGCCGCCGTCAAGGTGGAGAAGGACCGCCAAGAGGCGATCAACCAGATGAACCGGTTGGGCTCGTACTACTCGGTGTCGGAGGAGATGCTGGCGGCCCTGCCGGCCAAGGACCAGACGCCGACCTTCACATCCATGCCTGATGTGGGGGTTCCTCAGCCCTCGACGTGGTCCGGCAACAACAGTCCGGTGTCCGGCACCGTTTCGCACGCAACCACCGGTCACGTATCTCCGGTGGCACATCACACGACGGTGACCAGCAAAGTCCCCCAGCACGTCACGCCGGTGAGCGACAGTCCCACACCCACGACACACATCCCCGCCGAGGTCCCGCAGCCGCGCACCGAGACGCCTGTCGGCAGACACGTCGACACGCCTGTCGGCACGCACATCGACACCACCGGCACGCTGCCCCCGGCCACGACCGTATCGGGCCCCAGCCACACCCCACCGGCCATGGGCAGCACTCCCTCCAGCGGTGTGCAGACCCCCGTGTCCGAGGGCTCTTTCGGGACGCCGGTTCCCAACGCCCCGGTGGGCCGGGCGGTGGGTGGTGCCGGTGGTTTCCGAGGCACGCCGGCTACGGGCGCTCCCAGCACGGGTCGTGCCGCGGGGCAGGGACCCTTGAACCAGATGGGGCGGACCGCGTCGACCGAGCGGCCGACCGCACGGGGCGCTGCGTCCGGACCCAGGTCGTCCCCGATGGGCCGGGGAATCACCGGTGGCACCCCGCGAGCCGGTGGTACGGCGGCCCCGCGGGCGAACGGCGGCCCCGCCACCGGCGCAGGCCGGTCGAACGGGGTTGTCGGTGGACGGCCTACGGCCGCAGGTGGTTCCTCGGCGAAGAACGGATCGAGGATCCCGCGCGGGACGGTCATCGGTGGCGAGGCGGAGGCCGAGTCCCGGCCCGCGACGGGGCGGCTCGGCCGACGTGGGGTCTTCGGTGAACCCGCTTCCACGGAGCGGCCCGGCACGAGGGCGACCGGCTCCCGTGCTGCCGCCGGTACGCCTGAGGACATCACGGCCAAGGCGACCGCACGCACCTCCGCCGCGAGAGCGGAGCGCAACGGCATGACCCGTGGCGGTGCCGGGCTGGCACGCGATGCGGGCGGCCGTAACAGGAGGTCCGGGCGCGAGAAGGACGCACACGAAGAAGAGACACCCCTGCCCGACGAGCCTCGGCGTGATGAGCCGCCGGTGGCCGGCTGAGTACGAGCGAGGACACGGAAGACGATGAAGTCAGGGACCGGCCGACGAGCCGAGCAGGCTGTGCGCCACAGAACGCGCCGCGGCGGACGAGTGCGTGCCGTGGGCGCGGCCGTCGGTGTCCTGGCCGCTGCGCTCGTGGGCCTTGCCCCGAGTGCCGCAGCGGACGACGTCCAGTCGAAGCAGTGGTACCTGGGACCCATGCAGGCCGAACAGATGTGGAAGGTCAGCACGGGGAAGGGCGTGAAGGTCGCCGTCATCGACAGCGGGGTGAACGCGCAAACGCCTTCGCTCAAGGGGCAGGTTCTTACGGATGAGGTCCCTGAAGCGGTCGGGTACCGTGCCACCGACGATTACGGCGGTCACGGAACCACCATGGCCGAATTGATCGCCGGCACAGGGGCTGGTGGTGGCCTGAAGGGTCTGGCGCCGGGGGCGAAGATCATCCCGATCCGCGTCAAATTCGAGCAGTTGAAGGCCGGGGCGGATGAGCTGAAGAAGACGCCCGACCCCACCGAAGCGATCAGGGCGGCGGCCGACACCGACGCGAAGATCATCAACATGTCTTTCGGTGCGGTGGGGCCGAGCTCCAAGGAAAAGGCAGCCATCGAATACGCGGCCTCAAAGGGAAAGCTCCTGATCGCCGCAGTGGGTAATGACGGCTTGAAAGCAGGTGACACCATCGGTTACCCAGCCGCATTCCCCTACGTGATCGGTGTGGCATCGACCGACTCCTCCGGCACCGTTTCCAAGTTCTCGTCATCCGGCGGCTATGTCGACCTCTCGGCGCCGGGCCAGAATTTCCCCGGCTGGTGCGATGCCACATTCCGCTCGTACTGCGACAACGTCAACGGGACGAGTTCGGCGGCGGCGATCGCCTCAGGCTCCGCCGCCCTCATCTGGTCCGCGCACCCGGACTGGACGGTGAACCAGGTCACCCGAGCTCTGGTCGACACGGCCGGCCGCGACTGGCCGAAGAACAAGCCGAGCACGTACCTCGGTTACGGTGCCGTTCGCCCCCGGGTCGTTCTGGCGAATGCCCACTACGACGCCGGTCCGGCGCACGTCGATCCACTCGCCAAAGAGAACGGCGGCGACCTCCTGGCGAAGTCGAATTCCTCCCCCGCCTCCTCTTCCGCGGTGTCACCGACGGCGTCTGCATCAGCCGCGTCACAGGCGGGGGAAAAGGGTTCCGCCGGCGGAGACGCGGCGTCAGCATCGAATGCGGCGGCGTCCTCGTCGAGTGACGGCGGCAGCACCACGTGGATCGTGCTGGGCGCCGTCGCCGCGCTCGTCGTGATCGGCGGAGGCGCCGTGGCCGTGACGAGGGCGCGTCGCGCGGGGTGAGGCCCGGGAAAGTCACCACCGCGGTGAGCCGAAACCATCAGACCGACAAGGGACACACGAAAGGCAGGGCTGATCATGGCCGACGGTAACCAGAAACTCGAAGACGCGGCAGTAGTCCACCTGCAGAAGCAGATGGCCGAGAAGTACGAGGGCATCCAGAAGCGGGTGCACGGACTGCAGGGCGTGATCGACGGCCTCGAGGGCCAGTGGCAGGGAATCGGCCGCGCCGCGTTCGACAAGAAGCAGTACGAGATCAACGAGTCGCTGCGCAACATCGGCACGATCCTCGCCGACGTCATCGAGGCGATGACCACCACGCGCAACATCAAGGACAGCAAGGAGGACGAGGTGCGTGCGGCCGTCAACAAGATCGACGTCCACGACGGCGCCCCCACCGTGTCCCCCCTGAGCTCCTACTGAGCCGACGCCGCCATCCACACGTACACCGGTACACACCAGCGAGACGAGGTAATCAGGCATGGGGAACAACGCTGACGGGCTGTCAGTCACTTATGACGGGCTCGACGTCGCGGCCACCAAGATCGGCAACGAGGCGAGCCAGCTCGAGCAGGACCTTCAGGAGCTCCGCCGGATGGTGGTGAGCAGCCAGCAGTACTGGGAGGGCCACGCCCAGGGCACTTTCCACGAGAAGCTGACCCGCTGGGACAAGGAGGCGAACGACATCCACCAGGCGCTGACCGGCATCGGCCACGTCGTCGCCCAGTCCGGCGGTGAGTACATGGAGGGCGACAAGAAGGCGGCGAGCTACTTCCACTAGGCACGGCTCAGGACACGGCTCGCGGAAACACATCCGGGGTGGGCGCGCACGGGAGGCGCCCACCCCGTTGCCGTGCGGCCGTCAGCCCGCCGTGTCCGGGACCAGCCCGACCTGCACCATCGGCTTGCCCCGTTTCCGGGACACGAAGACGCCGCGCCCCGCGGGCATCTGGCGTGGCCGCACACCGCCCAGCAGGTCGCCCTCGGCCGGGTCACCCGCGAGGACGACACCCTGGGCGCCGAGTTCCTTGATGCGCTGCATGAAGGACTCGTAGCCGGCGCGTCCCGCGCCCGCCGTGGACCGCGCGATGACGAAGCGGACGCCGACGTCGCGGGCGAACGGCAGCAGTTCCGTCAGCGCCGCCAGCGGGTTGCCGCTCGACGTGGACACGAGGTCGTAGTCGTCGATGACGACGTACACCGTGGGACCCTGCCACCAGCTGCGGTTGCGCAGCTGCTCCGGGGTCACGTCGGCCGTCGGCGTGCGGCGCTGCATCAGCTCCGCCAGCGCGTCGATGTGGTGCTGCATCTGGTTCGACATGGGGACGTACGCCGCCAGGTGCGACTCGGGGATCGTCCCGAGCAGCGAGCGGCGGTTGTCGACGACGAGCAGTTTGCAGGTGCCGCCGTCGTAGCGCTCGGTGAGGCGCCCGACGATCAGCTTCAGCAGGTTCGACTTGCCGGACTCGCTCTCCCCGAAGACCAGGAAGAACGGATCCTGGTCGAAGTCCACGAACACCGGCTCCAGGTTGTCCTCGTCGAGCGCGAAGGAGATGCCGCGGTCGGGGAAACGGTCGCCCGGCGGGAGCTGGGCCGCCGGGAACTCGCGGGGCAGCAGCCGGACCTCCGGGGCGCCGGGCTGCTGCCAGTGCCGGGTGACCTCGGCGGCCAGGGCGGTCGTCGCCTCCGCGAGGTCGGTGTCGGAGGAGAGGCCGTCGATGCGCGGCACCGCCGCCATGAAGTGCTGCTTCTGCGGGGTCTGCCCGCGTCCCGGCACGCCGGTGGGAACGTTCGCCGCGACCTTGCGGTCGATCTCCGAGTCCATGGGGTCGCCCAGCCGCAGCTCGAGGCGGTTCATCAGGTGGTCCTTGAGGTTCGCGCGGACCTCCATGGAGCGTGAGGCGGTGAGGACCAGATGGATGCCGTAGCCCAGGCCCCGCGCGGCGATGTCCAGGACCAGCGGCTCCAGCGCCTCGTAGTCCGTGCGGAAGTTGCCCCAGCCGTCGATGAACAGGAAGACGTCGCCCCAGGGCTGGTCGGTCACCGAGATGTCGCCGCGGGCGCGGCGCGAACGGAACTCCGCGATGGAGGAGATGCCCGCGGAGCGGAAGTACTCCTCCCGGCGGGTCATGACGCCGTACACCTCGGCCGCCGTACGCCGGACCTTCTCCGGGTCCAGGCGTGAGGCGACACCGCCCACGTGTGGCAGACCGGCCACCGCGGCCATGCCGCCGCCGCCGAAGTCCAGCCCGTAGACCTGCACCTCCACCGGTGTGTGGGTGAGCCCGAACGACGCGATGAGCGAGCGCACCAGCGTCGACTTGCCGGACTGCGGGCCGCCGATGATCTGCATGTGACCGGCCGCGCCGCCGAAGTCGATCCAGAGCGGGTCGCGCCGCTGCTCGTACGGCTTGTCGATGAGGCCGGCCGGGACCACCAGCCGTCCCGCGCCCTCGTAGCCCGGCTGGGTCATGCCGCGGCCCGGCACCGGGGCGAGCCCCGGCAGCAGCGCGTCCAGCGAGGGCGGGCTGTCCAGCGGCGGCAGCCACACCTGGTGGGCGGCCGGCCCCTGAGCCTCCAGGCGCCGCACGACGACGTCGAGCACCGTGTCGGCGAGCGCGTCGTCCTGCTGTCCCCCGGCGGCGTCCTGGCGCTGCCGCGGGACGGGCACGTAATGCACCGGGACCTCGGCCGCGGTGAACAGGACCGGCCTGCGGTCGACGGGCAGCGGACCACCGAGTGCGGCGGCCTGCTGCGAGCTCGTGCGGTACACCCCGGAGACGTACGCGGCCTTGAAGCGCACCATCTCGTCCGTACCGAACTTCAGGAACCCGGAACCCGGGACGTTCGGCAGCTGGTAGGCGTCCGGGACACCGAGCGCGGCACGCGACTCGGCCGCCGAGAAGGTCCGCAGACCGATGCGGTACGACAGATAGGTCTCCAGGCCCCGCAGCCGGCCCTCCTCCAGGCGCTGCGAGGCCAGCAGCAGATGGACACCCAGCGAACGGCCGATCCGGCCGATCTGGACGAACATCTCGATGAAATCGGGCTTCGCGGTGAGCAGTTCGCTGAACTCGTCGATCACCAGGACGAGGGACGGGACCGGCTGAAGCGGCGCGCCCGCCGCGCGGGCCTTCTCGTAGTCGTGGATGTTGGCGTAGTTGCCGGCGTCGCGGAGCATCTCCTGGCGGCGGTTGAGCTCGCCGCGGATCGAGTCGCCCATGCGGTCGACGAGGGTCAGGTCGTCCGCGAGGTTGGTGATCACCGCCGCCACGTGCGGGAGCTGGGCCATGCCCGCGAACGTGGCGCCGCCCTTGAAGTCGGCGAGGACGAAGTTGAGCGTCTCGGAGGAATGGGTCACGGCGAGGCCGAGGACCAGCGTGCGCAGCAGTTCCGACTTGCCGGAACCGGTCGCGCCGACGCACAGACCGTGCGGGCCCATGCCCTCCTGCGCCGCCTCCTTGAGGTCGAGCATCACGGGCCGGCCGTCCTCGCCGACACCGATCGGCACCCGCAGCCGCTCCGACTGCGAGCGCGGCCGCCAGGTCCGCTTCGGGTCGACCGAGGCCGCGTCGCCCAGGTTCAGCAGGTCCGTGAACTCAAGGTTCGCGAGCAGCGGTTCGTCGTCGTCCCCGCCCGACGCCACCCGCAGCGGCGCGAGCTGACGGGCGAGCGCCTCCGCCGCCGCGTACGACAGCACGTCCGGCGTCCCCTCGTAGACCATGCCGTGCGCCGACTCCAGGCGCAGCTCCCCGGGGTGCACGACGACCGCGAGGTCGCCGCGGCCCAGCGTGAGGTCGCCCGGCACGACCTCCAGCACCGTCACGCCCTGCAGTCCCTCGGGGTTGGCCAGCAGCGACGCCGGCGGCAGCGAGACGCCGTCGAGCACGACCACCAGGTGCGGCTGCTCGGCGACCGGCGGCCCGCCCGGATGGAAGCGCGGGCGGCCCTCGAGACGGGAGGCGAGCCGGTCCTCCAGCTCCACGGGGTCGGTGGTGATGAGGCGCATGCTGCCGACGCCGTCGGCGAGGCCCGGGGACTGCGCGTGCGGCAGCCACTTGGCCCACTCCCACTCGGGCGCCGACTCGCGTCCGGTGACGACGGCGACGACCAGGTCCTCGGGGGAGTGCAGCGACGCGAGGGACGCGGCGATCGCCCGGGCGGCGCCGCGCACGGTGCCGGGCTCGCCGCTGATCGTCACGTGGTAGAAGGCGCGCAGCGACACCGCCATCGGCAGGTCGTCGAGTGTGCTGTGGGTGGCCAGGAAACGCTCCATGGCCCCCGCGGTCAGCGGCTCCAGCTCGTCGACCGGCGCGGTCTGCGGCGGGACCAGGGGAGTGGCCAGGGACTGCGGGCCGAGGCCCACCCGTACCTGCCCGAAGTCCTCGTCGCCCGCGCGCCGTTCCCACAGCCGGCTGCCCTCGGCCACCAGCGCCCACAGTTGCTCCGGCGAAGGGTGCAGGTAGTACTGGGCGTCACGCTGGGCCGTCGCGGTGTCCAGGGCGGCCCGCCGGGTCTGCGACAGATAGCGGAGATAGTCGCGGCGCAGATCGGCCAACTGGCCCTGGTTCCCGCGGCGGTAACGGACCAGCATCGAGATGCCCATGGCGATCGTCGAGGCCACCATCACCATGCCCATGATCTTCATGAAGGGCTGGGCCTGGGGGTTGAAGAAGAACACCACCGATCCGCCCATGCCGAGCATCGGCAGGAGCTGCATCAGGGCGCCTTCCTGCTGACCACGCGGAAGTTCGGGCGGAGCCTGCAACAGGACCTCGTCCGTGGGCACTTCCCTCGGCAGCGTCCGTGGTGGGCGCTTGACGACGATGTGGCTCACTACGCACCCATTCCCTTGCCGGACCGAGATTTTTCGTCCACCGCCCCGTGTCAGGCGGACGTCGACCGCGCAGCGTGATCCTACTGACAACCACGGACATCGGCGGGCGGTATGGTGCCGGTGAGATATGTGAGCAGGTGCGAACCGGGCCGGAACGGCAGCACACATCGCGGCGGTTCACGACGGTTCGCGGCGGTTCACTCCCACCGCCTGCCCGCGAGGCCCGGACACGACGGGACGAGCGGACGGCGCGGCACGATCTGCACGGCAACTTCACGGGCGGAAGGGCGCACGGCGGCACCGGCGTCGCCCGCCCGTCACCGACAAAGGGGGAACAGCAGGTGAGCATGACGGCCTCCGCGCCGCCCGGCGCGACGGGTCCGGGCACCGGACCCCTGTCCGGGGCGGGCATGGGATTCGGATTCTGCCGGGTCACCATCGTGGCCCCCGACAGCCGCATCGACGTGGCACTGCCCGACGACGTACCGGTCGCCGACCTGTACCCGGAGATCCTCCGCCTGTCCCAGCAGAGCCCCGCGGAGGGCGCGCCGGTCGGCTACCACCTCGTACGGCGCGACGGCACCGTGCTCGACGGTGCCCGGTCCTTCACGGCGCAGCGCATCCTCGACGGCGAACTGCTCACCCTGCGCCCGTTCGCCGAGTCGCTGCCGCCCGCCGTCCTCGACGACGTCTCCGAGGCGGTGGCCGCCGCCGTCACCCGCGACCGCACCCTGTGGAACGGCGACCTCACCCGTGCCGCCGGTCTCGTCGCGGGCGGCATCCTGCCCGCGCTGCTCGCGTTCGTGGCCTGGAGCTCCCGGATCCACCACGACATGCACAGTCTTCAGGGTGTCATCGCGGCCGTCACCGGCATCCTGCTCGTCACCGTCGCGTGCGTGCGCGCGCGCGTCTACGACGACCGGGGCTCCGCCGTCGCCCTGGGACTCGGCGCCCTGCCGAACGCCGCCGTGGGCGGTTCCGGACTTCTGCCGCTCGCCGACGGCCAGGGCATCGGACGGCTCCAGTTCCTCCTCGCCTGCACGGCGGTCCTCGTCGTGTCCCTCGTGCTGACCCTGCTGTCACCGGGCGGCGACGCGCCCTTCGTGGCGTTCGTCCTGGCCTCCGCCATCGGACTGGTCACCACGTTCGCCGCCGTCCTCACCGAACTGAAGCCGATCGAGACGGCCGCCGTCTGCGCCCCGCTCTCCGTGGTGGCGCTGGCCTTCCTGCCGGGCCTGTCCATGCGCTTCGCGCGGCTGCCCATCGGCTTCGAACCGCCCAGCCCCTCCCGCGGCGGCTACGGCACCGGCGAGCCCGCCCCGCACGAACCGGTGGACCTCGAGCGGGTGTCCGCACGGGCCCGGCGCGGGCACGAACTCCTGGTGGGTCTCGTCGGAGGCTGCGCCCTGCTCGCCGTGGGCGCGTCGATCGTCCTCGGCTTCTCCAGCGACGTCTGGGCCCAGCTCCTGGCCCTCGCGACCGGTGTCGCGATGCTGATGCGGGCGAACCTGTTCCGCTACACCGCGCAGGTCGGCGCCACCCTGGCCGCGGGCCTCGCCGCGATCGTCTTCCTCGGCCTCGGGCTCGCCCTGAACCCGCCCCACGGCTATGTGCTCGACGCCCTCCACGGTGACACCACCGCCCTCGACATCCGCAGCGTCTGGCTCGCCGCGGCGGTCGGCGTGGCCACGGCCCTGGTCACCGCGATCGGACTGATCACCCCGCGGCGCGGGCTCACGCCCTTCTGGGGCCGGTTCCTGGAGATCGCGGAGAGCTTCGTCCTGCTCACCCTGATCCCCCTGGCACTCGCCGTCTTCGACGTCTACGCCCGGGCCCGCGCGATGACCAGCTAGCCCCCACGGAGCGGGACCGACGCGGGAACGGCAGGCAGCGGCGCGGCGGAGCCTGCGGGGACCACGGGGAGGAGGGCGGCACGCGTGTGCCGCCCTCCTCCCCGCTGTTCACGTCCGCGGCCCCCCGCACCCCGCGATCACCGCGGGCTGTTCACTCCGCCGCCGGCGCCTCGTCGGGCTCCACCGGCTCCAGGTCGAACTCCCCGTCCCGCGCGCCCAGGACGAACGCGTGCCACTCCGCCTCCGTGTAGCGGAGCACGGTGTCCGGGTCGAGGGACGAGCGCATCGCCACGGCCCCCTCGGGCAGATAGGCGATCTCGACCCGCTCCTCGTGCTGCTCGGTGCCCGGTGCGCAGTGCCACTCGACCCCCGAGATGTCGAGGGCGTACAGCTCGTCCCGCTCCCGCTCCTTGCGGGCCTTGATCTCCTCCGCCGTCTCCGCCATCCGCAGCGACCCCTTCCCGACGTGGTCCGCACGCGCGCCTCGTGCGCGTGCGCCGGACGTGATCAGTCCACCGCTCACCCTAGTAGTCCCGCCCCCGCCCGTCCGGGGGTCCGCATACCCCGGTGAGACCCCCCGCCACCTCCTGGTACCCTGAGTGACGGCCGTTCGTGTGCGCGTCCCCGGAGTTCTGGTGACCGCGCCCGCCGGACCACCGCCCTCCGAGTCGAGGAAGCCCCCCGAGAAGCAGACCGGGGGCGCTCGGTCGGCCCTCACCCACCGAGGAGCACGCGTGTCGCTCGACACCGCCACGAAGAAGCAGATCATCGCCGAGTTCGGCACCAAGGAAGGTGACACCGGCTCCCCCGAGGTGCAGGTCGCGATGCTGTCGCGTCGGATCTCCGACCTGACGGAGCACCTCAAGACCCACAAGCACGACCACCACTCCCGCCGGGGTCTGCTGATCCTGGTCGGCCAGCGCCGTCGCCTGCTGCAGTACCTGGCGAAGAAGGACATCCAGCGCTTCCGTACGCTGGTCGACCGCCTCGGCATCCGCCGCGGTGCGGCGGGCGCCAGGTAGGACGCCGTGAAGGGAGCGGTTCCCCGGTGATCGGGGACCGCTCCCTTTGCCGTACACGGACAGCCCGTACGTACGTGCGGAAACGTGCGGAGTGTCACTCACGCTTTGTAGTGTGGTAGCACCACGTACGAGAACGTACGACAACGTACGGGGCACCACGTGCCACGCGGCACGCGCAACGCGGCACGACCGCCGCGCGGGCAGGGCCGCCGCCGCACGACCGAACGCAAGCCGTACGGCACCCCTGCCGTACGGCCCACAGCACGACGCACGACACACAACGAGGAGACGCGCACCTCGCCGCCGCCGGTCCTCGGTAGTGGCCCCCGGGGGATGCGAGCCCCGGGTGCTTCGATCGAAGACCGGCCCGCACCAGAAGGAGCGCCTCTCCGCGACCGTCCCCCTGCCACACGGGCAGGCGAGGACGAAAGACGACAAGTAACGGAGAAAACGCTGGTGGAGAACGAGACCCACTACGCCGAGGCCGTCATCGACAACGGTTCCTTCGGCACCCGCACCATCCGCTTCGAGACGGGCCGCCTGGCCAAGCAGGCCGCCGGTTCCGCCGTGGCGTACCTGGACGACGACACCATGGTGCTGTCGGCCACCACCGCCTCCAAGAACCCCAAGGACCAGCTCGACTTCTTCCCCCTCACGGTGGACGTCGAGGAGCGGATGTACGCCGCCGGCAAGATCCCCGGCAGCTTCTTCCGCCGTGAGGGCCGTCCCTCCGAGGACGCCATCCTCACCTGCCGGCTGATCGACCGCCCGCTGCGCCCGTCCTTCCGGAAGGGCCTGCGCAACGAGATCCAGGTCGTCTGCACGATCATGGCGCTCAACCCCGACCATCTGTACGACGTCGTCGCGATCAACGCCGCGTCCGCGTCCACGCAGCTGGCCGGTCTGCCCTTCTCCGGCCCGATCGGCGGCGTCCGCGTCGCGCTGATCAACGGCCAGTGGGTCGCGTTCCCGACGCACACCGAGCTCGAGGACGCCGTCTTCGACATGGTCGTCGCGGGCCGCGTCCTGGAGGACGGCGACGTCGCGATCATGATGGTCGAGGCCGAGGCCACCGACAAGACCATCCAGCTGGTCAAGGGCGGCGCCGAGGCGCCCACCGAGGAGGTCGTCGCCTCCGGTCTCGAGGCCGCGAAGCCCTTCATCAAGGTCCTCTGCAAGGCCCAGGCCGACCTCGCCTCCAAGGCCGCCAAGCCCACCGGCGAGTTCCCGATCTTCCTGGACTACCAGGACGACGTCCTGGAGGCCCTCACCGGTGCCGTCCGCCCGGAGCTGGCCTCCGCGCTGACCATCGCGGGCAAGCAGGAGCGCGAGGCCGAGCTCGACCGCGTCAAGGCGCTCGCCGCCGAGAAGCTCCTGCCGGAGTTCGAGGGCCGCGAGAAGGAGATCTCCGCCGCCTACCGCTCCCTGACCAAGTCCCTGGTGCGCGAGCGCGTCATCAAGGAGAAGAAGCGCATCGACGGCCGCGGTGTCACCGACATCCGCACCCTGGCCGCCGAGGTCGAGGCCATCCCGCGGGTGCACGGCTCGGCGCTGTTCGAGCGCGGTGAGACCCAGATCCTGGGCGTCACCACCCTCAACATGCTCCGTATGGAGCAGCAGCTGGACACCCTCTCCCCGGTGACCCGCAAGCGCTACATGCACAACTACAACTTCCCGCCGTACTCCACCGGCGAGACCGGCCGCGTCGGCTCCCCCAAGCGCCGCGAGATCGGCCACGGCGCCCTCGCCGAGCGCGCCCTCGTGCCGGTGCTGCCGACCCGCGAGGAGTTCCCCTACGCGATCCGCCAGGTGTCCGAGGCCCTCGGCTCCAACGGCTCGACGTCCATGGGTTCCGTCTGCGCCTCCACCATGTCGCTGCTGAACGCCGGTGTGCCGCTGAAGGCCCCGGTCGCCGGTATCGCCATGGGCCTGATCTCCCAGGAGATCGACGGCGAGACGCACTACGTCACCCTCACCGACATCCTCGGTGCGGAGGACGCCTTCGGTGACATGGACTTCAAGGTCGCCGGCACCAAGGAGTTCGTGACCGCCCTCCAGCTCGACACCAAGCTGGACGGCATCCCCGCCTCCGTCCTGGCCGCCGCCCTCAAGCAGGCCCGTGACGCCCGCCTCCACATCCTCGACGTGATGATGGAAGCGATCGACACGCCGGACGAGATGTCCCCCAACGCGCCGCGGATCATCACCGTGAAGATCCCGGTCGACAAGATCGGTGAGGTCATCGGCCCCAAGGGCAAGATGATCAACCAGATCCAGGAGGACACCGGCGCCGAGATCACCATCGAGGACGACGGCACCATCTACATCGGTGCGCAGGTCGGCTCGCAGGCCGAGGCGGCCCGCGCCACGATCAACGGCATCGCCAACCCGACGATGCCCGAGGTCGGCGAGCGCTACCTGGGCACGGTCGTGAAGACGACCACCTTCGGCGCGTTCGTCTCCCTGCTGCCCGGCAAGGACGGTCTGCTGCACATCTCGCAGATCCGCAAGCTCGCCGGCGGCAAGCGCGTGGAGAACGTCGAGGACGTCCTCGGCGTGGGCCACAAGGTCCAGGTCGAGATCGCCGAGATCGACTCCCGCGGCAAGCTCTCCCTGATCCCGGTGATCGAGGGCGAGGACTCCGACGACGCGAAGAAGGACGCCGCCGACGGCGGCGCGGACGACAAGTGACATCGGACAACTCCACGGCGACGGCCCGAACCTCCTCGGAGGCGCGGGCCGTCGCCCGTACCCAGACCCTGATCAAGGGCAGCAACGGCATCGGCACCGTCCGCAAGACCATTCTTCCGGGTGGTCTGCGCGTCGTCACCGAGACGCTGCCCTCCGTGCGCTCGGCGACCTTCGGCATCTGGGCGCACGTGGGCTCCCGCGACGAGACGCCGGCCCTGGGCGGCGCCACCCACTACCTGGAGCATCTGCTCTTCAAGGGCACGGCACGCCGCAGCGCGCTCGACATCTCCGCCGCGATCGACGCGGTCGGCGGCGAGATGAACGCGTTCACGGCGAAGGAGTACACGTGCTACTACGCGCGCGTGCTCGACACCGACCTGCCGCTCGCCATCGACGTGGTCTGCGACATGCTGACCGGCTCCCTGATCCGGCAGGAGGACGTCGACGTCGAGCGCGGCGCCATCCTCGAAGAGATCGCGATGACCGAGGACGACCCGGGCGACTGTGTGCACGACCTGTTCGCGCACACCATGTTCGGCGACAACCCCCTCGGCCGCCCCGTCCTCGGCACCGTCGACACGGTCAACGCCCTCGGCGCGGACCGCATCCGCCGCTTCTACCGGAAGCACTACGACCCCACGCACCTCGTCGTCGCCGCCGCGGGCAACATCGACCACACCAAGGTCGTACGGCAGGTCCGCGCCGCCTTCGAGAAGGCCGGCGCCCTCCGGACGGCGGACGCCGTGCCCCGCGCCCCGCGCGAGGGACGGCGCACCCTGCGCACCGCGGGCCGCGTCGAACTGCTCGACCGAAAGACCGAGCAGGCACACGTCGTCCTCGGCATGCCGGGCCTGGCCCGCACCGACGACCGCCGCTGGGCCATGGGCGTCCTCAACACCGCCCTGGGCGGCGGCATGTCGTCCCGCCTCTTCCAGGAGGTCCGGGAGAAGCGCGGCCTCGCGTACAGCGTCTACTCGTACACCTCCGGCTTCGCGGACTGCGGCCTGTTCGGCGTCTACGCGGGCTGCCGCCCCGGCCAGGTGCACGACGTGCTGAAGATCTGCCGCGACGAACTCGACCACGTCGCCGAACACGGCCTGTCCGACGAGGAGATCGGCCGCGCCATCGGCCAGCTCCGCGGCTCCACCGTCCTCGGCCTGGAGGACACCGGGGCGCTGATGAACCGCATCGGCAAGAGCGAGCTGTGCTGGGGCGACCAGATGTCGGTCGACGACATGCTGACCCGGATAGCGGCCGTGACCCCGGACGAGGTCCGCTCGGTCGCCCGCGACGTCCTGGGGCGGCGCCCGTCGCTGTCCGTCATAGGGCCGCTCAAGGACAAACAGGCGGCACGTCTCCACGACGCCGTCGCCTGACCGGTCCGACCCGGCTCACCACGGTCCGACCCGACCCGACCCGCTCGTCACGGGCGGACCCGTACACCCTCACACCCGTACCACCGTCCTCGGCTGAAGGAAGCAAGAGACATGAGCAAGCTGCGCGTGGCGGTCCTCGGGGCCCAGGGCCGCATCGGCTCGGCGGCCGCCCGGGCCGTCGAGGCCGCCGGTGATCTGGACCTGGTCGCCGCCCTCGACCGTGACGACCCGCTGGAGCGGCTCACCGAGAGCGGCGCGCAGGTCGCCGTCGAACTCACCACGCCCGCCTCGGTCATGGACAACCTCGACTACTGCGTGCACCACGGGATCCACGCGGTCGTCGGCACCACCGGCTGGAACGACGAGCGCCTCGCCCTGCTGCGGGGCTGGCTCGCCGGGTCGCCGGAGACCGGTGTCCTCGTGGCGCCCAACTTCTCCATCGGCGCCGTCCTCACCATGAAGTTCGCGCAGATCGCCGCGCCGTACTTCGAGTCCGTCGAGGTCATCGAACTGCACCACCCCAACAAGGTGGACGCCCCGTCCGGCACCGCCACCCGCACCGCCCAGCTGATCGCCGAGGCCCGCGCCAAGGCCGGTTCCGCCCCCGCGCCCGACGCCACGGCCACCGCCCTGGAGGGCGCCCGCGGCGCCAGCGTCGACGGTGTCCCGGTGCACGCCGTCCGGCTGCGCGGTCTGCTGGCCCACCAGGAGGTCCTGCTCGGCGGCGAGGGCGAGACCCTCACCGTCCGCCACGACTCGCTGCACCACAGCAGCTTCATGCCGGGCATCCTGCTCGGTGTGCGCAGTGTGGTGAACACCCCGGGCCTGACCTACGGCCTGGAGCACTTCATGGACCTGGGCTGAGACCGGACCCGCGATGCGCGCGAAGATCTCCTACACCGTCACGGCCGCCGTCCTGGTCTTCTACTTCGTCCTGGTCGGCAGCCGCGGTGTCATGCTCATCCAGGCCGGCACGCTTCTCACCGTCACCTTCGGCGTGGCGGTGCTGATCCTGCCGCTGATCGGGCTGTGGTTCCTGTGGCAGAACACCCGTTTCGTCCGCAGGGCCAACGCTCTCGCCGCCGAACTCGACGCCGAGGGCGGCCTGCCCGTCGACGAGCTGAAACGCACCCCGGGCGGCCGTATCGACCGTGACTCGGCCGACGAGGTCTTCGCCCGCCGCAAGACCGAGACGGAGGCGTCCCCCGACGACTGGCGCACCTGGTTCCGGCTGGCCGTCGCCTACCACGACGCCCGCGACACGCCCCGGGCCCGCAGGGCGATGCAACGGGCGATAGCCCTGCACGACGGCAGGCCGGTCCGCGCCTGAGCGCGGCCGGCGACCCCGGTGTACGGGCGCCAGCCGCGGCGTACGGGCGCTCAGCGCAGCCGGTGCTCGGCGGCCCACGCCTCCACGGTGTCGGCCGCCCGGTCGAACGCCTCCGGGCGCCCGAGGAAGTCCGCGTTGTGTGTGGTCAGCAGCGCCGGGGTCTCCTCCGGTGCCCGGTCCCGCCGTACGACGGTCAGCGCCTCCCCCTGCACGGTCCGCGGCAGACCCAGCCAGCGCACCGGCCGCTGCACCGTACGCACCGTGACGACCCGCCCCCACGGCACACTGCGCGTGACGGCGAAGCCCACATGCCGCAGTCCGCGCGCGCTCACCCACACACCCATGCGCAGCAGCCGCACCGCACCGGCGATGACCACGAGACCCGCACCGAGCACGATCCCCGCGTCGGAGACCTTCCCGGTGAGCGCGAGGGCGACGGCCGCGAACAGCAGGTACGAGGCGAGCAGCAGCCACAGCGCCGCCGCCCCGACGCGCCACGGGCCCGGCCGGTAAGGACGCCGCCAGCGGTCGGGGTCGTCGTACGGCAGCGCGACGTCGGCCGCCTCGAAGGCGCGGTCGGCTGTCAGGAAGTGCAGGGGCACGACGGATCCTCACTCCATCCATGCGTGGGCTGTGCCCGGTGAGGCTATCCGCCGTCGTTGCTGCTCACCACCCTCGGAGGGCCAAGGGGGTACGTGCTGAGGCATTCGTGCCAATGATGCCGTTCGCGCGGCGGACGAGGCCGCGGAGGAGGAGAGGACCGGTGCCGCGCCGTAAAGTGGGCGCCGCCCGACAGACGCGATGGAAGGACCCCCCGAGCCGTGACCGACACCCCCGCCGACGACCCGAAGCCGGCCTTCCGCAGCGATGTCACCGTCGAGCTGGTCAAGCACACCGCTTCGGACGCCGATGTGCTGTTCGCCGCCCGCGTCTCGACCGTCGGCGAGCAGTCCCTGGAGGAGCTGGGCAAGGATCCCGAGCGCTCCAAGGGTCTCATCAACTACCTGATGCGGGACCGGCACGGCAGCCCCTTCGAGCACAACTCGATGACCTTCTTCATCAGCGCCCCGATCTTCGTGTTCCGCGAGTTCATGCGCCACCGGGTCGGCTGGTCCTACAACGAGGAGTCCGGCCGTTACCGGGAGCTCCAGCCGGTGTTCTACATCCCCGGGGAGTCCCGCAAGCTGGTCCAGGAGGGCCGTCCCGGCAAGTACCGCTTCGTCGAGGGCACCCAGGGTCAGCAGGAGCTGGTCGGCCGGGTGATGGAGGACTCCTACCGGCACGCCTACGAGGCGTACCAGGAGATGCTCGCCGCCGGTGTGGCCCGCGAGGTCGCCCGCGCCACCCTCCCGGTCGGCCTGTTCTCCTCGATGTACGCCACCTGCAACGCCCGCTCGCTGATGCACTTCCTGGGCCTGCGCACCCAGCACGAGCTGGCCAAGGTGCCGTCCTTCCCGCAGCGGGAGATCGAGATGGTCGGCGAGAAGATGGAGGCCCTGTGGGCCGGCCTCATGCCGCTCACCCACGCCGCGTTCAACCAGAACGGCCGGGTCGCACCGTAGCGCCCGCCGCCGCTGCGCGCCGCAGGTGCACGCCGTCGGCGCCCGTCGCGGACCCGGCCGAGTCGAGGACAGATGTACGGTTCAGCCTTCCGAGGTGTCCGTATTGCGGCTTTTGCTGAAGTTCATCTAGCCTGATCAAACGGACCCGGCACTGCTTGAACCCCCGAGCGGGCAGTGCCGGGCTCCGCATTTGTCCGCACCTGTCGCCCGCCCCGCAGGCAGACCTGGCAGTGAGCAGCGAGTAGCGTGTTACCCATGGCTCCGACCTCGACTCCGCAGACCCCCTTCGGGCGGGTCCTCACCGCCATGGTCACGCCCTTCACGGCGGACGGCGCACTCGACCTCGACGGCGCGCAGCGGCTCGCCACTTACCTGGTGGACGCAGGCAACGACGGCCTGATCGTCAACGGCACCACCGGCGAGTCCCCCACCACCAGCGACGCGGAGAAAGCGGACCTCGTACGAGCCGTACTCGAGGCGGTCGGCGACCGCGCGCACGTCGTCGCCGGCGTCGGAACCAATGACACCCGCCACAGCACCGAACTCGCCCACGCCGCCGAACGCGTCGGCGCGCACGGTCTGCTGGTCGTCACCCCGTACTACAACAAGCCTCCGCAGGAGGGTCTGTACCGCCACTTCACGGCCGTCGCCGACGCCACCGGCCTGCCGGTGATGCTCTACGACATCCCCGGCCGCAGCGGCGTCCCGATCAGCACGGAGACCCTCGTACGCCTCGGCGAGCACCCGCGCATCGTCGCCAACAAGGACGCCAAGGGCGACCTCGGCCGCGCGAGCTGGGCCATCACCCGCTCCGGCCTCGCCTGGTACTCCGGTGACGACATGATGAACCTGCCGCTGCTGTCCATCGGCGCCGTCGGTTTCGTCTCCGTGGTCGGCCATGTGGTCACCCCGGAGCTGCGCGCCCTGGTCGAGGCGTTCACCTCGGGCGACGTCCAGAAGGCCACCGAGATCCACCAGAAGCTGCTGCCGGTCTACACCGGCATGTTCCGCACCCAGGGCGTCATGACCACGAAGGCCGCGCTCACCCTCCTGGGCCTGCCCGCCGGACCGCTGCGCGCGCCCATGGTCGAGTGCGGCCCGGAAGAGATCGAGCAGCTCAAGATCGATCTTGCCGCGGGCGGGGTACAGCTCTAGCACCAGACTTCACAACTGCATGACACAACCGAATGACACAACCGCATGACAGCTGAGTACGCGGGCCACCGAAGTGCCTGCGCCGTTCCACCCCACAACGACAACTGCTTCTGCACGAACGTCACGCACGCCACGTGCCCCCGGTACGTGGCGTGCGTGGTGAGGAGAGTCTTTTGAGTCATCCGCATCCTGAACTCAACGCGCCCGCGCCTCTCCCCGAGGGCGGTCTGCGGGTCACCCCGCTCGGCGGCCTCGGCGAGATCGGCCGCAACATGACGGTCTTCGAGTACGGCGGCCGTCTGCTGATCGTCGACTGCGGCGTTCTCTTCCCGGAGGAGGAGCAGCCCGGCATCGACCTGATCCTGCCGGACTTCACATCCGTCCGGGACCGCCTCGACGACATCGAGGGCATCGTCCTCACCCACGGCCACGAGGACCACATCGGCGGTGTCCCCTTCCTCCTGCGGGAGAAGCCGGACATCCCGCTGATCGGCTCCAAGCTCACCCTCGCCCTCATCGAGGCCAAGCTCCAGGAGCACCGGATCCGCCCGTACACCCTCGAGGTGGCCGAGGGGAACCGTGAGCGCATCGGCCCCTTCGACTGCGAGTTCGTCGCCGTCAACCACTCCATCCCGGACGCCCTCGCGGTCGCCATCCGCACCCCGGCCGGCATGGTCGTGCACACCGGCGACTTCAAGATGGACCAGCTGCCGCTGGACAACCGTCTCACCGACCTGCACGCGTTCGCCAGGCTCAGCGAGGAGGGCATCGACCTGCTCCTCGCCGACTCCACGAACGCCGAGGTCCCCGGCTTCACCCCGCACGAGCGGGACATCTCCAGCGTCCTGCGCCAGGTCTTCGCGAGCGCCCGCAAGCGGATCATCGTGGCGAGCTTCGCCAGCCACGTCCATCGCATCCAGCAGATCCTGGACGCGGCGCACGAGCACGGCCGCCGGGTCGCCTTCGTCGGCCGCTCCATGGTCCGCAACATGGGCATCGCCCGCGACCTCGGCTATCTGAAGGTCCCCCCGGGTCTCGTCGTCGACGTCAAGACGCTCGACGATCTCCCGGACCACCAGGTCGTCCTGGTCTGCACCGGCTCCCAGGGCGAACCCATGGCCGCCCTGTCCCGCATGGCCAGCCGGGACCACCAGATCCGCATCGTCGAGGGCGACACGGTGATCCTCGCCTCGTCGCTGATCCCCGGCAACGAGAACGCCGTCTACCGCGTGATCAACGGCCTGACCCGCTGGGGCGCCAACGTCGTCCACAAGGGCAACGCCAAGGTCCACGTCTCCGGCCACGCGTCGGCGGGCGAGCTGCTGTACTTCTACAACATCTGCCGCCCCAAGAACCTGATGCCGGTGCACGGGGAGTGGCGCCATCTGCGGGCCAACGCGGAGCTGGGCGCCCTGACCGGCGTTCCGCACGACAGGATCGTCATCGCCGAGGACGGCGTCGTCGTCGACCTGATCGACGGCCGGGCCAAGATCTCCGGCAAGGTCCAGGCGGGCTACGTCTACGTCGACGGCCTCTCGGTCGGCGATGTCGGGGAGCCGGCGCTCAAGGACCGCAAGATCCTCGGCGACGAGGGCATCATCTCGGTGTTCGTCGTCGTCGACTCCTCGACCGGCAAGACCACCGGTGGTCCCTACATCCAGGCCCGCGGCTCAGGCATCGAGGACTCCGCCTTCGCGGAGATCACCCCGAAGATCGCGGAGGTGCTGGAACGTTCGGCCCAGGACGGCGTCATGGAGCCGCACCAGCTCCAGCAGCTGATCCGCCGCACGCTGGGCAAGTGGGTGTCCGACACCTACCGCCGCCGGCCGATGATCCTCCCCGTCGTGGTGGAGGTCTGACGCCCGTACGGCCTTCCGTGTGACCCGAGGGCCACGGAAACCGGAGCGGGGTGCGCCGATTTGCATCGGGGCACCCCGCTCCAGTACGTTTACGACTCCGCCCGATGGGGAACCGGCAGCTTCATGCTTGCCGGAGTCCTTCCCGGAAGGGGCGGAAAACCCGGCTCAGAACTTCTGATAAAGTCGGGAGCGCCGGAAAGGAAATCGCCCGAAAGAGCGAGAACCTGGAAAGCGCCGAGGAAATCGGATCGGAAAACGATCTGGTAGACTTGGAAGCAGAAGGGAAGCCCGGAGGAAAGCCCGAGAGGGTGAGTACAAAGGAAGCGTCCGTTCCTTGAGAACTCAACAGCGTGCCAAAAATCAACGCCAGATA